>CAZLOF010000095.1:0-11018 GCA_964560745.1 uncultured Thermoflexus sp. | reverse complement strand
GAATAAAAGATCAATTAAAAAGAAAAAAAAATACAAAGCATGTAAATAAATTTAAAAAAAAAAATAAAATAAAAATATATAAAAAAAATTAAAAAAGTAATAAATTAACAAAATAAAAATTTATCATACAAACTGATATAATATAAAAACACGCTTCGTGCGCGACCACAGACCCCCACTAAGCATCGGTCGTTGTTTTCTTGGCATTTACTCATTTGAATCGATTAGAGTTGTGCCGAAATGATGAATGATATTCTTGATTTAATGCGTGTGCGGCATAGTGGCCGCGCTTATGACCCCAACCGAGGTGTTAGCGAAGCCGATTTGGCGGCGATGTTAGAGGCGGCGCGCTGGGCGCCATCGGGCGGCAACGGTCAACCTTGGCGGTTTAAAATTGCACGACATGGCACGCCCGAATTTGAAGCGATGCATGCCATTTTGGCTGCTGGTAATAAAGATTGGGCCAAACATGCCTCATTGTTGGTGTTGACGGCGGCTGAAGTGCGGCGTATGAACGCCAAAGGTGAATTGACGGAAAACCGCACCGCTTTTTTTGATGTAGGCATGGCCAATTTCGCCTTAAATATTGAAGCAGTGCGACGTGGGCTGATGGTGCATTTTATGGGTGGGTTTGATGTGGCTGCTGCTCAAAAATGGCTGCCTGATCATATTGTGCCGGTCTGTATGCTTACCATCGGCTACGAAGGCGATGGGGCTTTGTTGTCTGACTCACTGCGTGAGCGCGAAAAAGCCCCGCGCATTCGTAAAGAGTTAGACAGCTTGCTCATTCATAGCTAACCTTGGCGCGAAAAAATTACCCGTATGGCTAGTGCATGGCGCTGTTAAAAGCGTTATAACTCATCTCTAGAACACAAGATGCCTCACACCATTGCCTTGGTAATGGTGAGTGGCATCTTGTGGATATATAGGAGTGAGTTATGACGCAATTCAACAAGCTCATCGCCGCTATCATCAATTCCCCGTTTCATAAATTACTGGGGCCAAACTTCGCTCTCATCACGGTTGTTGGGCGCAAAAGCGGGCAACCCATCTCTACCCCAATTAACATTGTGTATTTTGACGGGGCTTATTGGGTCACCAGCTTGAAAAAGCGCACCTGGTGGCGCAATTTGCGCGGTGGGGCAACCGCCAATGTGCATGTGTCGGGCAAAACATTCTTGGCATCGGCACAAGTGATTGACACGCCTGACCCATTGGCGCAAGCCTTTCGCCGCTATTTTCAGGTTAACCCGAGTTTGGCGCGATCATTTTCGGTGAAGGTGTCGAGCAATGGCGACCTTGACATGGCTGACATGCAAACGCTGATCAATGAGCGCGTTATGATACGGTTATCGTTATTAAATTAGGATTGAGGAGAATGCGATTTCCTTAAACGGACCAAACTTATGAGTTTATCTTTAAAAGAAATTCAAGCAATAAGTAAAATCGCGGATGTTTTATACAGATTCCTCCCTGGAAACCCACATCCTTATGCGGCAAAGGATATATCTTTTCCTGGTATTGCAAACAAACTTGGATTGTCAAATTTTTGGATTGGCGGTAGTAAAAAGCCTGCGATTATTCAACTTTTACAAGGAACCCTTGAATATCGCCGAGATAAATTTTGTGATTTGATTTTAGAAATTGTTAAGATAGGAATTGCTTATCTTAGCAACAAAGGTGAAACAGTAACACGTAATGAGATTGTCTTGTTGAATCAATTAATGATAGAAGTTCACTTCAAAATTCCAGAATTATGGGATTTTGCATTTCTAGATACCTTGTCGTCTTCATCTCCTACTCAAAAAGTCGACAAAACAGAGGTAACTGCAGAAAAGATTGAAAAACTTAAGAGCCAATTGATTGAAATGGTGAAGTTAAAACCACAAGAACGTGGTTTTGCTTTTGAAAAATTTTTAAACGACTTATTCAAGATTTATAACTTAGATCCGCGTAGTTCCTTTAAGATAGAAGGCGAACAAATTGATGGAAGCTTTCAATTAAATAGCGATGTTTACCTCGTTGAAGCAAAATGGCGCGATAAACAAACAGACCAGAGCGATTTATTGATTTTTCGTGAAAGGATAGAAAGTAAATCAACTTGGGGACGTGGGTTATTTATTAGTTACAACGGATTTACCCCAGGTGGACTAATCGCCTATTCCAAAGGACGTGCTACTAATATTATTGGAATGGATAGTCAGGATTTATTTTATATTTTAAGTGGTGAGATGTCTTTAGTAGATGCAATCGTAAAAAAAGCACGTATAGCGGCTGAAACTGGTAATTTTTTCGTATCAGTTTTTTCGTTAAGTCGTGGTGGTTGATTTTGCGTACAATAAATAAAAATAAGCTTTGACTACGAATCTACCGCAAAATCTCCTCATACACTGCTTCTAAACGGTCAACAATATTGCTCCAACTGTAATCTTCGGCATAACAGGCGGCGCGATGCCCCATACGGCGGCGAAAAGCGTCGTCGGCCAGCAAATGTTCGATGGCATTGGCGAGTGCAATCGGGTCACGCGGGGGCACAAGGTAGCCGGTTTCTTCGTGACGCACCAATTTGCTCAAGCCGCCCACGTCTGACGCGATGACGGGTGTGCCGCAGGCCATTGCCTCAAGCGCTACCATGCCAAACGACTCGTAGTGCGAAGGCATGACGACACAATCGGCGGCAGCTAAATAGTTGGGCAGGGTATCTTGATCTTGTGCGCCCAGAAAAGTGATGACATCGTCTAAATTCAATTCTTCACGCAGTTTGTGCAGGCGAGCCATCTCAGCGTTGGTTTGTAACCCAATCTGGCTCGAATCGCCGCCAATGATGACGACCGATAACCCACATAAGGCACATTCTGCGCCACGATCACGCATGACGGCAATGGCGCGAAATAGGGTGTCGATGCCCTTGAGTGGTTCGACCCGCCCCGCAAACATAATTAAGCGGCGATCTTGCGGCGCATCGATGACACGTTTGGCATAAGTTTGGTCGATGGGTCTGAATCGCGATAGATCGACCCCGGGCGGCACAATACGGATGCGAGATGAGCCAGCCCCATACATATGCACCAGTTGATTCCATTCGACCTCAGTAGCTGCGGTGATGCGGTTGGCGACATTGCAAATATGACATTCATTTAACAGGCGTTCTTCGCTTTCGCGGTCTTGATCGCGCTCGGCAATTTGGTTTTTTAGCTCGGCGAGCGTATGAAATGTTTGCACAAATGGTACGCCCCAGCATGGTTTTAGATGCTCGGCAACCAGCCCCGAAAGCCAATAATGGGCGTGAATGAGATCATAGCCATCTGCTTGGTCGGGCAGGTGTTGCGAACGCGAAAACTGGCACATCCAATCTGTAAATTCAGGCACATACTTGATGAAATCATTTTTTGGTACAGGGCCTTCGGGGCCAGCCGGAACATGAATGACCCGAACATCGGGGTGGATGCGTGTGTCGATGCGTTGTAAGGCTGGGCTGGTGCTGCGGGTGAAGACATCGACTTGCACCCCACGCTGTGCAAATTCACGGGCGGCTTCGCGCACAAATACATTCATCCCACCCGCATCTTTGCCGCCCAAAGTGGCCAGTGGCGAAGAATGGTAGCTGATAAAGGCGATACGCTTGATGATTTTTGTCATTGTCTTAATACCCGTTATAGGTCGCGCCCGTCATAAGCATCGATAAATAATTGTTTTAGTTCTGCCTCATTGGGTTGACGCGGTGCGGTGAAAATGACGGTATCACTGCTGACATTTTCGATCAGGGCTGTTAGATTTGTATTAAATGCGGCACGGTCGATACCGGCGGCTGACAAGCTATGGGGTAATTTGAGTTGTTTGAGCAGATCAAATAAGTTTTGAGTTAAGATTTGCCCCGCAAACGTTTCATTCACAGCCCCAGCCGCCAACCCCAAGGCTTGCACAATATCAGCATAGCGGGTTTCTACATCGGGTGGGCGGTTGGCTGCACTGCTAAACCGGATGACGTAAGGCAAGAATAGACCACAAGCACGACCATGAGGCAAGTTGAAAATCGCGCCTGCGGCACGGGCCATCGAATGGGCGGCCCCAACCATTGCATTAATATAGCCCAACCCTGCCATCGTGGCAGCATTGGCTACTTTTTCGCGGGCCTCAAGGTCATTGCCATCGGCATAAGCTTTGGGTAAATAGTCCCAAATTTGTTTGATGGCGTTAAGGCATAACCCATCGCTAAATTCATTATGCCAAGTGGCAACGTAGCCTTCAATGGCTTGCACAAGTGCATTTATGCCGGTGTCGGCGGTTAAGCTGGGGGGCATCGATACCGTCATGATGGGGTCAATGATGGCGATGTCGGGCATGAGTGATGGATGCCCTAGACCCAATTTGCGAGCTGGCTCGCCATTTTGGGCGGGTTGTGATAATACAAAGGCGTAGGTTGCCTCGCTGCCTGTGCCAGCCGTGGTGGGAATGGCGACAAAATTGGCTTTTTTGCGCAAGGTAATGGTTTCGGCTGGGTTGAGGTCGGACAACTCCAGATTGGGGTTTTCGTATAACGCCCATATGCCTTTAGCGGCATCAATCACATTGCCGCCACCAACTGCGATGATCCAATCGGGCGCAAATTCATCCATTGCATCGGCCCCTTCTTCAAACGTTTCGATGCTTGGCTCAGGCTCGATAGCATCAAAAATGGTTGTTTGTAAACCAGCATGTTCTAATTGAATGAGTACTGGGCCGAGTAGCCCTTTTTTGCGGATGTGCGGGTCGGCAACGACGAAGGCACGCTCGCCTTTTAATTCTGCCAAATGACACAGTGAATCTTCGCCAAAAACAATGGTGGGTGAACGGAAAAACCACATAAGCCTATTTTAACCGCCGTAGGGAAATCGTAAGTTTGTATAGGTTGACAAATATACACTTTTGGGTTATATTTTTAATGCGTTTCACAGCCTAAAATCATTAATCATGGTGCAATCGTTGTAGCAGTTTTTAGGTGTAAACGTAAATAAAAGGAGGTAAAGATGGTAAAACGGTCGTTTGGTTTGTTGATCACTGGAACAAGTCTCGCTCTTGTGTTGGCTGCCTGTAGTGTTAGTAACACTTCGACGATTGTTTCGTCTGGTAATACGCTTCAGGTGCGGTCTTCTACACAACAAAGTATTAACGCTGAACCTTTTGTGTTGCCTGTAACACAAAAAGAGACAGTATTTGTGCTTGAAGAGAAGGTAACGATGCCTGTAAACGAAAAGAGCGTTATTCAAGACAAAGCGCTTGAAAAAATTGAGTTGACGACACAAGCGCAAGCTGAAGCAGCTGAAACCCATAGTTGCGGCAGATAGCATAGGGTATGTCGTAAAAAAGCCTTCGAGAATCAAACCTCGAAGGCTTTTTTGTTTGCTTTTGTTTGATATTGCCAAGCGAATTGACGTTGACGTAAAGGTAAACTATAATCTTTGTTTCAATGAACTATAACCCCGAAGTTACTGCTAGTGTCTTAAATAAACGTGCTCAAGGCTATTTTCCGGCATATATGGGTATTATTACCGAGATGGTCGGGCCGGGTTATTTGCGCATGTTAATGGCGATTAAACCCGAATTTATTGCGCCCAATACATTTCTTCATGCGGGTACGGTGGTTACGTTGGCCGATACTGCTAGCGGTTTTGCGTGTATGGCGCATTTGCCAAATGGGGCGAGTGGGTTTACCACTATTGAATTGAAAACCAATTTTCTTGCGACAGCGCGGGATGGCGCATTGGTGTGCGAGGCACAGGCGGTGCATTTGGGGCGCTCGACACATGTGTGGGATGCAACGGTGAAGCATGTGGAGACGAATCGCACGATGGCGTTGTTTCGTTGTACACAAATGATTTTGTATCCGACCCAAGTTAGAGCAAATTCCTAAAAAATGAAGGGCCGATTTCACGCGCTATCCCTAAAAGCGTAGCTTTTAGGGATAGCGCGTGAAATCGGCAAAACCTTTTATCAACTCGAAATCTGCTCTAAACAAGCATAAAACGTATATAAATCGTAATTTTATGGAAGCGACAACAAATGGGGCTGGGCTTAACGTTGAGCAAACGTTTGCAATTGGTGAATTGGCGCAAGAATTAGGAATTACGACCCGCACGATTCGTTTTTATGAAGAGCGTGGGTTGATCTCGCCGACGCGCAGCGAGGGGAATCAACGTATTTATTCACGTAAAGATCGGGGCCGCCTTAAGCTGATATTACGGCATCGCGATGGCGGGTTTACACTAGAGGAGTTACGAGAGTTATTGGATCTTTATGAAGTAAGCCCCAATGCCGATGGGCAGCGCAAGCAATTTCAACGGATTCAAGAGATTTTGCGTCAGCGTATGGCCGAGGTGGATGAGCGTATTCATACATTGGCTGACCTTAAATTGCGGATGCAAGAACGAATAACATGGGCGGAACGAGAAATTACAAAGGTTGATTAATTTATGGCTATAGAACTAAAGACGAATGAAAAATATACGTGGCTAGAAATGCCGGGCGAAAGTGTGCAAGACGAGCGGATGCAAAAATTGTTTAAACGCGCCAAAGATTCATTGGGGTTTATTCCGAATGTCTTTTTGGGGTATAGCATTCGCCCGACGCATTTCACACATTGGTTTGCGCATTTTAAAGAGATTACACAGGGTGAATCTGAGTTGAGCCGTGCTGAGCGTGAAATGATTAGTGTGGTGGTGTCGGCGCAAAATCATTGTCTATACTGCTTGGTCAGTCATGGGGCCGATTTGCGTGCCGCGCTAGGCGACCCAATTTTAGGTGACCGAATTACATTTGACCATAAACGTGCTGGTTTGGATGCACGGACGACTGCCATGTTGGATTATGCGGTGAAGTTGACCAATACGCCGGTAGAGTGTAGCGAAGCCGATTTAAACGTATTGCGTGGGCATGGTTTTTCAGAACAATGTATTTTTGACATTATTGAAACCGCTGCCATGTATAACTTTACCAATCGGCTTGCCGCGGCTACGGGTATGTTGCCAAATCCTCAATATCACGGAATGGCACGGGGGTAAATAATTACAAATTACAAATGACGAATTTCTACATAAATTCGTCATTTGTAATTTGTAATTTGTCATTCGTAATTTATGGCGCGTCCTCTTTCTTCGCTCAAAATCCTTGATTTCACTACGTTGCTGCCGGGGCCATTTGCGACGATGATGTTGGCCGATATGGGGGCCGATGTTTTACGGATTGAGGCTCCTCATCTGCCTGACACCGTGCGCTCGATGCAGCCGCGTGATAGTCAAGGGCTTTCGGCATGGCATGGGTTGATTAACCGTAATAAGCGTTCGGCTGCATTTGACTTAAAAAAAACTGAATCCATTGAGATAATCAAGAAATTGATCTTAACGTATGATATTGTGGTTGAGCAATTTCGCCCGGGCGTAATGGCCCGATTAGGCTTAGATTATGAAACGCTAAAGGCCATCAACCCACGCTTAATTTATTGCTCGATCACAGGTTACGGGCAGACTGGGCCATTGCGTGACCGCGCTGGGCATGACATCAATTATTTGGCGCTGGCAGGAGTGTTAAGTCATACGGGGCGGCGAGACAGTGGCCCGGCTGGGATGGGGGTGCAGATTGCCGATATCGGCGGCGGCTCGTTTGGGGCCATTACCGGTATTTTGGCGGCGGTTATTCAGCGACAGGTTGAGGGGATCGGGCAACAGGTTGATATTAGTATGTTTGACTTAGCCGTAGGCTGGAATAGCCTCGCCATGAGTGAATATTTTGTTGGGGCGCGGGTGCGTGGGTTTGAAGATATGAGCCTAAACGGTGGCAGTTATTATGATGTCTATCAGACGGCGGATGGTCGTTATTTATCGGTCGGAAGCTTAGAGCCTAAGTTTTGGCAACAGGTGTGTGTGGCGATAGCGCGGCTCGATTTATATGAATTAGGGCGTAATTGGCAGCCAGAAGCCCAACAACAGGTGCGAGCGGTGTTGCACGTCGCCTTTGCCCAACGGTCATTAGCAGAATGGGTTGCTATTTTTGCTGGGCTTGATGCCTGTGTTGAGCCAGTGTTAACTGCCGATGAAGTTGTTAATCACCCGCATACCCAAGCTCGTGACCTGGTGATTGATGTGCCGATGTTAAATGGTGATACCCAACGCCAAATTGCATTGCCGATTAAATTTTCGGCGAGCGAAGCCAACTATAAGTGGTCGGGGCCACCGGTTGGGCATCATACACACGAGGTATTACATGAGCTTAGCATGATGTAAGCTTTTTAATGTATTGCCCATTTAAAGACTGAGTAAAATCTAAATTAGACGTTATACTAAGATGAATACAAGACTTATCTTTAACGTTAACGTTAAGTTTTGACGCGGTTAATTATGATGCAAATGAGCCAATCATCAATGACATCAACAACACAATTAGGCATGCCTTTAATGCGGGTCGATGCCATTAGTTTGCGTTTTGGGGGTGTTCATGCCCTAACAGACGTGAGTTTTAACATTTATCCGCAAACCATTCAGGCCATTATTGGGCCGAATGGGGCAGGTAAAACCAGCTTGCTTAACTGTATTAGCGGTTTGTATAAGCCTCAAAAAGGGCAAATTTTATTTGATGGGAACCATGACCTCGTAAAAATGAAGCCGCATGAGGTTGCGCGGTTGGGCATTGCCCGCTCATTTCAAAATATCGAGTTATTTCGGCACATGTCTGTGCTTGATAATTTGATGTTGGGCCGGCATATTCATATGAAAAGTGGGGTTTTGGCAGGCGGTTTGTATTGGGGTGCAGCCCAAAAAGAAGAAATTCAACACCGCGATTATGTTGAGCGTGTGATTGATTTGCTCGAAATTCAGCATATTCGTAAACAGCCCGTTGGGGCGTTGGCCTATGGATTGCAAAAGCGGGTTGAATTAGGCCGCGCATTGGCCATGGCCCCTAAACTGTTATTACTCGATGAGCCAATGGCAGGGATGAACAGCGAAGAAAAAGAAGATATGGCGCGTTTTATTCTTGATATTGCCGAAGAGCAGCAAATGACGATTGTGCTTATTGAGCATGACATGGGGGTTGTGATGGATATTAGCGACCGGGTCGCTGTGCTCGATTTTGGTAAATTGATTGGCGATGGCACCCCCGACCAAGTAAAAAATACACAGGCCGTAATCGATGCTTATTTAGGCAAAGACCACTAACGAATAATGATTAGTGGTTAGTGGTTAGTGGTTAATTGCTCATTAACCATTAACCATTAACCATTAACCATTAATTATTAACCATTTTATGAGTTATCAGACTTTAATTAGTGTTGCAGATGCCGCCCAACATTTGGGCGATGCCAATTGGGTATTTATTGATGTGCGATATTCATTGCAAGATGCCAGTTGGGGCAGAAAAGAATACCTGATTGACCACATTAAAGGCGCAGTGTTTGCCAGTTTAAATGACGATCTTTCTGGCGAGGTGATTGCGGGTAAGACCGGGCGACATCCCTTCCCTAACGAAGCTGCATTTGTTGAGACATTGAGCCAATGGGGTGTTGATAAGCATACGCAGGTGGTGGTTTATGATGCCGGGCCGGGCGTAAGTGCAGCATCGCGATTATGGTATATGTTGCGTTGGGCTGGGCACACTAATGTGGCTGTGCTAGATGGTGGTTTTAAACATTGGCAGGCAGCGGCGTTACCTTGCGCATCTGGGAATGAGACACGCACACGTCGTTTATTTCAAGGCCAATTTCGCCCCGAACTATTGGCGAGCGCCGATGATGTATTAGAGATGAGTGTTAATCGCAGCCATGCGTTATTAGATGCACGTTCGCATGAGCGCTTTCGTGGCGAGAATGAGACGATTGACCCGCTGGGGGGCCACATTCCCGGTGCGGCATGTGCGTTTTATAACGAAAACTTGACCGAAGATGGGCGCTTTAAGTCGGCGGTAGATTTACGAGCGCGTTTTGATGCTTTGATGGCGGGTAAGACAGCCGCACAAACTGTGTTGTATTGTGGATCGGGTGTGTCAGCTTGCCATAATGCTTTGGCGATGGTATATGCCGGTTTGGGGCAACCACGATTGTATGTTGGGTCGTGGAGTGATTGGAGTGGGGTTGCAACGAGGCCGGTCGCTTTGGGTGAATAACTTTTGAGTGGTTGTTTTTATAGATACCAAAGATAGGGTGAAAATTGAGGAAATGCTGATTTCAGCGCAAATCTTATTTCTATGTCTTTTTTGAAATAACAAGGCTTATGAACACCGAAATACAAAATCTTACTGCCAGTAATTCGGATACGATGCCGAAAAAATTATTTGCTACTGCCAATCGTTTAGGTGAGCGCCATGCTTTGCGCGAAAAAGAATTTGGTATTTGGCAAAGTGTTACTTGGCGCGAGTTTGCCCAAAATGTGCGCGATTTTGCGTGTGGCCTAAAGGCGTTGGGTTTGAATCGTGGTGATACGGTTGCAATTTTAGGCGATAACCGACCAGAATGGTTGTATGCCGAATTTGGCGCGCAAGCCATTGGGGGTAAATCAATCGGTGTTTATCAAGATTCGGTGGCCGAAGAGGTGAAATATTTGGTGCAGGCCAGCGATACGCGCATTATTGTGGCTGAAGACCAAGAACAGGTCGACAAGATTTTAGAGGTATGGGATGACATTGATGGTGTGACCAAAGTCATTTATTATTATTCTAAGGGAATGCGCAATTATCGCGAGTCGTTTTTGGCCTCATTTACCGATATTATGGCGTTGGGGCGAGATTGGGATAAGGCACATCCGGGTGAATTTGAGCGCGAATTGATGGCCGGATGTGGAGATGATGTGGCTTTAATGTCAACCACATCGGGCACGACCGGCCGCCCTAAGCTTGCCATGCTAACTCACCGAAATATGCTCTCGCAGGGTGAATATGCAGCAGGTATAGACAAAATGGGGCCAGAAGATGAGTATGTTTCGTTTTTGCCGTTGGCTTGGATTGGCGAACAACTCACCAGTACATCGCGTCAGTTGCAAGATGGTTTTGCCATTAAC
>CAZLOF010000094.1:8376-11045 GCA_964560745.1 uncultured Thermoflexus sp. | reverse complement strand
GCCATGAGCCTTGATCCATGAGCCATGAGTGATTGTTTAACCTTGTGATTCAAGGCTCAAAGCTCAAAGCTCATGGCTCATGGCTCATGACTATAATTCCCCACCGTGTTTGAAATTGTCACCAACCTGCATTCCCACACCCCCTATTCAGATGGTGAAGGCTGGCACAGGGAGATTGTGGCGGCGGCGCGGCAGGCTGGGCTGAATGCGGTGGCGGTGACCGACCACAATGTGTTTGTGCATGGGGTTGAGGGCTATTATGAGGGCGTGATGTTGCTGGCGGGTGAAGAGGTGCATGATTGTCTGCGCCGCCCACAAAGCAACCACTGTCTTGTTTATAACGCCAACGATGGCCTTAGCCCCTTTGCGGCCCACCCGCAAAAAATGATCGATGAGGTGAAACGGCGTGAAGGCATGGCTTTTGCCGCTCACCCCTACGACTTCGCCAGCCCCATCGATTATGACCTCGGCGGCTACCCGTGGACAGAATGGGAGGTGAAGGGCTTAACCGGCATCGAAATTTGGAATTACATGACCGAATTTAAACGGCGTTTGGTTAATTACCCCATCGCGGCGCTGGCGATTTTTTTTCCGTCTTTGTTTATCAGCGGGCCATTTAAAGAAACGCTACGCAAATGGGATGAACTGACCGCCAACGGGCAGCGCGTGGTGGCAATTGGTAACGCCGATGCCCACGCCGCCAAGGTGCATAAAGCGTTTATCAAACGGGTCATCTTCGACTACGATTATTTATTTCGCTGCGTCAACACCCATGTGTTGATCGACAAACCCATCACCAAAAACTTTGAGCGCGACAAAAAAATGCTCTACAGCGCCCTCGGCACAGGCCGTTGTTTTGTTGGCTATGACCTGATTGCCCCCAGCAAAGGCTTTGTGTTTAGCGCTCGCAGTGGGTCAGACACATTTATGATGGGCGATGAATTTAAGCGGCGCGGGGCGGTCACTTTTCAGGTCAACTGCCCCGCCGTTGGCAGCATTCGGCTGTTGCACAATGGGCGCGTTATTGCCAGCGGCTTGGGCCGTGAGCTTGAATTTCATACTGTCGAGCCGGGCGTTTATCGAGTCGAGGTCTATCGCCCGTTGCGGCTGCTTATTCGGGGTTGTATTTTTACAAATCCAATTTTTGTACGGTAAAAAAATACGTCGATGCGGCTTTGGGCTACCCAGCAAAGGTGGGTAGCCCATAGCCGCATCGACTTTTACAACAACCGGGCCACGCTGTTATACAAAATAGCCGTGCCGATGGGCATGGCGCTCTCGTCAATGTCGAAGGTCGGGGTGTGCCAGTCGCCATGATCGCCATGCGGCATTTTGGTGCCAAGATACAGCATGGCAATGGGCGCGGCCTCGGCAAAAAACGAGAAATCTTCGCCCCCCAAGCCCAATTCATCGGCCCCGCCCACACAACCTGCGCCTAACATCGCTTGGGCCGAGGTCAACATGGTGCGCAAAAGTGCATCGTCATTCATCGCCACCGGCAATGCGCCGGGCAACCAACGCCATGTGCAGCCCGCGCCCATGGCCTGCGCAATGCTCACCACTTGCCCAACCGCTTGCAAGGCGCGTTCGCGGGCCTCGCGGCTGCGTGTGCGCAGGGTTCCCACCAAACGATATTCGGACGGGATGACGTTGTGGGTGTCGCCGCCATGCACCGCGCCGACGGTGAGGGTGGCGGCCTGCATCGGGTCGATATTGCGTGGCACAAGGCTGTAGAGGGAGTTGAGCACTTGCCCCAGCACCATGCTGAGATCGACGGTGCGATGCGGCATACTGGCGTGACCGCCCGCGCCGGTCAGCACACATTCAAAATTGTCAACACTGGCCGAGACGGCCGGGTCGTATGACACCACGCCCGCCGGTTGAATGGGCGTGACATGCAAGGCCAAGACCGCATCAACCCCTGCCGCCGCGCCTGCCGCCGCCATCAATTTGCCACCCGAATCGCCGTTGGCGTCTTGGGTTTCTTCGCATGGCTGAAAGATGAAGCGCACGCCGCCCTGGGTGGGCGGGTATTTGGCAAACAGCGCCGCCGTGCCGATCAGCATAGCGGTGTGGGCATCATGCCCACAGGCGTGCATTTTGCCTGTTACTTGCGAGCGATAGGCAGGGTCATTGCTGGCGTCCTCGTGAATGGGCAGCGCGTCCATATCGGCCCGCAGCGCAATCAGCTTGCCGGGCTTGCCGCTGTGAATGTCGGCCACGATGCCGGTTTTGCCGATACCGGCGCTGAATTCGATGCCGAGGGCTTGCAGTTCACGCGCCACCAGCCGCGCGGTTTCGTATTCTTCGAAGCCGACTTCAGGGTGTTGATGCAGGGTTCGTCGCCATGCGCTGAGTTGTGGCAGCAGGGTTTTGGCTTGGGCGAGGGTGTCGTTTGGGTCGGTTAACATGGGGTGAGTATGTATTAACAAAATATGTTAGCATACATAATATGAGATGATACATTAACATTCATGCTTACTGCCGTATGCTAACTTAATTTGTCCATACATTTGATGTTCTGACTGACAATATTTACAACTTTCCATCCCCTAATCTTACGTGACCTCTAGTTTTCTAGGCACTCCCCCAAGGCAGATTTTGCCACAAAGCGCACAAAGAACACAAAGATTTGGAAGCAAAAAACTTTTTTTCTTTGTGTTTTTTGT
>CAZLOF010000094.1:4410-8366 GCA_964560745.1 uncultured Thermoflexus sp. | reverse complement strand
TGGCAAAAAAATTAAATCATATGTAATGTCTTAATCGTGCCATTTTGAAGCCCGCAATAAGATAGAATTAAAAGCTGACAGTTAGCAGTTGACAGTTGACAGTTAACTATCAGCTGTCAATTGTCAACTCATCTCCCAAAGCCATGACCCAAACAACCGATATCACCCCCAAGCTAGCCGAATTCGAGACCCGCATCGCCCGTGGCGAAAAGATCGAGCCGGGCGATTGGATGCCGGACGACTATCGCAAGCAACTCATCCGCATGATCTCGCAACACGCCCACAGCGAAATCGTTGGCATGTTGCCCGAAGGCAACTACATCACCCGCGCCCCCAGCTTGCGCCGTAAAATGGTGCTTATCGCCAAGGTGCAAGATGAAGGCGGGCATGGGCAATATTTGTATCACGCCGCCGAAACGCTGGGTATTAGCCGCGATGAGATGGAGCAGGCGTTGTTGGCAGGCAAAGCCAAATATTCGTCGATCTTCAATTACCCAACGCTGAACTGGGCCGATATCGGCATCATCGGCTGGCTGGTCGATGGCGCGGCGATTAAAAACCAGACCATGTTGGCACATTGCAGCTACGGCCCCTATTCACGGGCGATGGTGCGCATTTGCGCCGAAGAGACATTTCATCAGCGCCAAGGCAAAGAGATGATTGTGAAATATGCCCAAGGCACGGCCAATCAGCGCCAAATGGCGCAAGATGCGCTGAATCGCTGGTGGTGGCCGGTGTTGATGATGTTTGGCCCGCACGACAGCGACTCGCCCAACAGTGAGGTGCTTATTCGTTGGGGGGTGAAAACCCAAAGCAACGACACCGTGCGTCAACTCTTTTTAGATGAGGTTGTGCCAGAATTGATGGCGATTGGCTTACAAATTCCCGACTCACAATTGCGTTTCGATGCCGAAAGCAAGCATTGGAAGCACGGTCCGATTGATTGGGCGCATTTTTGGCAAGTGGTCAAGGGCAATGGTCCGATGAACAAAGAACGCCTCGCCGCCCGCAATCAGGCGCATAACGACGGCGCTTGGGTGCGCGATGCCGTCATCGCCTATGCTGATCGCAAATAAAAAATTGAAAATTGAAAATGAAAAATGAAGCTACCAAGCCAATTTTTCATTTTCAATTTTAAATTCTAAATTTTTTAAGATGCGTTACGAAATATTTAAACAAGACGCGCCCAATCAGCCGCACAGCAATGTTGGCAGCGTTCATGCACCCGATAGCGAAATGGCGCTGATGCATGCGCGAGATGTATATGGGCGTCGCCCCAACGCCGTTAGCATGTGGGCCGTGCCGGAATCGGAAATTTATGCAACAAGCCATGAGCCGGAAGCCGTGAGCCGTGAGCCTGAAGCCTTGAGTCATGAAGCGGAAGTTCAAAGCTCAAAGCTCATGGCTCAAAGCTCATGGCTCAAAGCTCATGGCTCACGGCTCACTAGCTATGCCGTTTTTCGCAAAACATCGCAGCGGCGCTCGATGACCTATGTGGCGTATGCGGGCACAGTCGAGGCCAACACGCCCGAGGCGGCGGTGGCAGCAGCAATGCGCAAATTCCCCAGCCCCGCAACGTTTGTGTGGTGGGTTTGCCCCGAAGCCGCCATCAGTAAAACCGAAGCCGAGGCCGCGCCAAGCTGGTTCGAGCCAGCCAAAGACAAAGTGTATCGCCAGCAATCGTATTATGGTGATGTAGCACGCCAAAGCCGTCGCCAACGTGCCGAAATTGCCGGCAAACTGATAGGCGACGAAACCCACAACGAAGCCTAATTTTTTACCATGAATGCCGAACTTACCTTTGCCCTCGACCAACGCCTGCTGGCTCTCGCCGACGATGAACTGATTTTGGCGCACCGCGACAGCGAATGGACTGGGCACGCACCCATGATCGAAGAAGACATCGCGCTCGCCAACATTGCCCAAGATGAATTGGGTCATGCCACCTTATGGTATGACATTTTGTGCGACCTGCGCAAGCAACCCGATGAACAGGCCGACCAATTGGTCTATTTTCGCGATGCCGCCGATTGGCGCAATGCCCAATTGCTCGAATTACCAATTGGCGATTGGGCCTTTACCATGTTGCGCCAATTTTTGTTCGATCAGTTTGAATGGGTGTTGTTGCCCGCCTTGGCCAAAAGTAACCACACCGCCGTTGCCCAAGCCGCCGCCAAAGTGCTGCGCGAAGAAATTTACCACACGCGGCATAGCACGGCGTGGGTGCGACGTTTGGGGCAAGGCACCGCTGAGAGCCATCGCCGAATGCAGACCGCGCTCAATGTGCAATGGCCCCTCGCCAGCCAGCTATTTGCGCCAATGCTCGGCGATACGGCGCTGGTCGCGGCAGGCATTTGGCCGGACATGGCCCCATTACAACAACAATGGCTGGCGAAAGTGGGCGAAATGTTAGCCGAATGTAGCTTGATTGCACCCGCCACTGCCGCCGCCCGCGTCAGCCGCGCCAGCCACACCGAACATCTAGCAACCTTGTTGG
Source organism: uncultured Thermoflexus sp. (assembly GCA_964560745.1). Taxonomy (GTDB): domain Bacteria; phylum Chloroflexota; class Anaerolineae; order J036; family Brachytrichaceae; genus AQU-03. Next base: position 5,869 of record CAZLOF010000094.1, on the reverse strand, counting down.
CCGATATGCAATCGGTGGCACGGCTTGACCCACAGGCCGATTGGTAAAACCATGAACAATATGCATCAGTATTTAATTGCGCAGGTGATGGCCTGCGGCGACCTGCTCAATACGGCGGTTAAGTTTGTCAGCGACGACGAATTGTGGTTCAAGCCCAGCCCCGTCGATTGGCATATTCATCAGGTGGTGACGCATTTGCGTGATGTGCAGCGTGATATCTTCTTGCCGCGCATCGATATCGCCCTCAATGCCCCCGGTACAGCCATTCAGCCCTTTCATGCCGATGCTTATATGCAAGCCCATTATTCAGCCGATGCGCCGTTTGACGAGCTGTTACGCGATTTTGGCTCGGCGTGTCGGCATTTTGCCGCGAAATTGCAAACGCTCGACGAGGCGCAGTGGCAATGCCATGTGCGCCACCCCAAAATCACGAATATGAGCATTGAGTGGTTGGCATGGCATACAATTGGGCACACACACGAGCATATTTCACAAATTATCAGCAACCGCGATCAATTTTATTTAAAAACCTCGAAGGTTTAAAGACCTCGGAGGTTTAAGTCGGTTTTAAATGCTTACGCAAAAAGATGTTTGGCAAGCCCTTGAACAAATCAAAGACCCCGAAATCCCGGTGATCAACATTGTCGAAATGGGCATTGTGCGTGAGGTGGCGATTGATGGGGCAACCGTGATGGTGACAATGACGCCAACATTTTCGGGTTGCCCGGCGCTCAATGTCATGCGTGACGATATTTTGGCCAAATTGCGCACATTGGGCGTGGCATACCCCAGTGTCAACATTGTCACCGCGCCTGCGTGGAGCAGCGACTGGATCACGCCTGAAGCCCGTGCTAAGCTTAATGCGTTTGGGCTGGCCCCACCCGCCATACACGGCGGTGATGTGAATGTCATTTTGTTTGACATGCCGCTGTGCCCACGTTGCGGCAGCACCGATGTCATGCTAAAAAACAGCTTTGGTACCACCCTTTGCCGCGCCATGTATGTATGCAATCACTGCCGCGAGCCATTTGAACAGTTTAAAGGAATTTAGGGAAAAGGATGAAGGATGAATTTTTCATCTTTTCATTTATTATTATGTCAACTTTAACCGCTTTATACAAAACCCCAGCCGATACCGCTGCATTCGATGATAACTATTTCAATGTGCATGTGCCTGCCGTGAAAAAAGTGCCGGGTCTGCAATCCATTGACATCACCAAATTTGGTCGCACCTTGGTCGGCGATGGCTTTTACTTAATGGCGGTGCTGCATTTTGCCGATGATGCCGCACTAAAAGCCGCCATGAAATCGCTCGAAATGGCCGAAGCGGGCAAAAGCCTACAAGACGCGATGAAGGCCGGCATCGTGACCATGATGTTTGGCGCAACAGTTTGAACTTTTCGCATATAATCTTTCGGGTGGATACATCAATTCCTATGCCGGTAAAAGAGGTCATATC
>CAZLOF010000094.1:0-4400 GCA_964560745.1 uncultured Thermoflexus sp. | reverse complement strand
AAGCACGCCGCCCATAAACGGCGCGGGCGGGTCTTTGCTGGGTTGGGGTGATATTGCCCCAGATATTTCGCATATTGTGACCGAGGATGACACCCCAGTGGATAATTTTGCATCAGAAAAAAATCAGCGGCTGTTGGTCGAAACCATTTACAACTCAAATTATTATAAAGATCGTCCGGTTGTTGCCGCCGCCAACGTCGGTATTTTTGTCACCATTCATGGCCCCACACGAGTTCCCGATGTTTTTCTCAGCCTCGACACCGCCATTGCCAAAGATTGGTGGGAGAAACATAATCGCGCTTATTTCTTTTGGGAATTTGGCAAACCGCCCGATTTGGTGATTGAAATTGTGTCGAATAAAGAAGGGGAAGAGCTAGGCGAGAAGTTTTTAGCTTATCGGCGTATGGGTGTGCCTTATTATGTGGTATTTGACCCGCAAAAATTGCTCAGCCAACATACACTATTAGCTTTCCAATTGTCGGTCGCAGTGCCACGCTACGAGCAAATCTCAGCCGCATGGTTGCCGGGGGTTGGAATTGGTTTAACCACATGGCATGGGGTGTTTGAGCAAAAAGAGGAGCTTTATTTGCGTTGGTGTGACCAACAAGGCATTTTATTGCCAAATGCCGAAGAAATAATAATTGCAGAACGCAACCGCGCCGAGCAGGAGCGTAACCGCGCTGAGCAGGAACGCAACCGCGCTGAGCAAGAGCGTAACCGCGCCGAGCAAGAATATAACCGCGCCGAAAAAGCCGAGGCCGAGCTTGCCGCCTTACGCTTAAAATTAGGCTTATAACTCATCATGTCATACGAAAACATCCTTTACGCCGTTGAAAACGGTATCGCCACGATTACGCTCAATCGCCAAGCCACGCTCAATGCCTTTAACGATGCCATGATCGCCGAAACGATTGACGCGATGAAGCAGGCCGACCGCAACAGCAATGTGCGCTGTATTGTGCTAACGGGCGCAGGGCGCGGTTTTAGCAGCGGGCAAGATTTATCTGGCTTTCAAGAGCGGCGCGGACAACTGTCCATTAGCGAGCACTTGCGGCATGGTTATCATCGGCTGATCAAGCTCATGGTGCGCATCGAAAAGCCCATTATCGGCGCAATCAACGGCATCGCCGCCGGGGCCGGGTGTGGCATTGCGCTGGCCTGTGATATTCGCATTGCATCCGAGAAAGCCCGTTTCATGCTGGCCTTCAGCAAAATTGGCCTCATCCCCGACAGCGGGGTGAATTGGATTTTGCCGCAATTAATCGGCTATTCGCGGGCTTATCAAATGGCAATCACCGCCGAGCGTGTGCCCGCCGCGACCGCCTTGGCGTGGGGCATGGTAAATGTGGTGGCGAGCGAGGCCGATTTTGCTGCGACGGTGCAACAATGGGCCAGCCAAATCGCCAACGGCGCAACCAAAGCCTATGGCCTAACCAAACGCGCCATGCAACGCTCGTTTGAGCAAGATCTCGACGAGGCGCTTGAATATGAAGCCATGCTGCAAGATGTCGCTGGCGTAACCGAAGACAACAAGGAAGGTGTTCGCGCCTTTTTAGAGAAACGGCCAGCACAGTTTACGGGGAAATGAATGATTGGAAAAGGATGAAGGGTGAAGGATGAAAAATCCTTAATCCTTAATCTCCAATCACTCATTCACCCATTCACTCATTAAAAACATATGGAAACAATTGCAGTTTTGGGCGCAGGCACAATGGGCGCAGGTATCGCACAAGTAGTGGCGCTAGGCGGCTACCGCGTGATGTTGTATGACATTAATGAGATATTTGTGCAACGTGGCCTCAGCACCATTTATAAACAACTCGATGAAGGGGTTATTCGCGGCAAAATCACGGCTGATGCGTCTGCCCAAGCTAAAAGCCATATCGTAAGCAATACGCAACTCGAAGAGATTGCCCATGCCGATTTAATCATCGAAGTTGTGCCTGAAAAGTTGGAGCTAAAACGCGAGATTTTTGCCAAGCTCGACGAACTAGCCCCACCTCACACCATTTTTGCCAGCAATACCTCATCACTTAGCATCAACGCGATGGCTGGCGCGACCAAACGTAGTGATCGGTTCATCGGATTGCATTTTTTCAACCCGCCTCACATCATGCCGTTGGTCGAGGTGATCTCGTGTGATTTTAGCAGCGACAGCACACTCGAAGCCGCATTCGCTTTTGTCAAAGCGATCGGCAAGACCGCCGTGCGCTGTAAAGACACCCCAGCCTTTATCGTCAACCGCGTGGCGCGGCCATTTTATGGCGAGGCGTTTCGCTTGCTCGGCGAAAATGCCGCCGATGTTGAGACAATTGATCTGCTCATGGAGTCAGTAGGCTTTAAGATGGGGCCATTCAAACTGATCGACATGATCGGCTGCGATATCAATTTTGCCGTGACGCAATCGGTATATAACGCCTATTTTCAAGACCCTAAATATCGTCCTCACCCCATTCAACAACGCATGGTCGAAAGTGGGCGTATTGGCCGCAAAGTCAAACACGGATTCTATAAATATTAATTACGAATTACGAATTACAAATTACGAATTGAAACAAGTAAGTTTTCAATTCGTAATTTGTAATTCGTAATTCGTAATTAACAATTACCCTCTTGAATTTTGACAACAAAAAAATCCTGATTACAGGTGGCATCGGCTTTATCGGTTCACATTTGGCGCGGCGATTGGTAGGCATGGGCGCATATGTAACGTTAGTCGATAGCCTCATCCCATCCTACGGCGGCAACCTCTTTAACGTTCATGACCTCAAAGATCGGCTCACCATCAATATTTCAGATGTGCGTGACCCGTTTGCAATGGCGCATTTGGTGCAGGGGCAACATTATCTATTCAACTTAGCAGGCCAAACCAGCCACGTCGATTCGATGACAGACCCATTTACCGACCTTGAAATTAACGCCCGCGCCCAATTATCGATTTTAGAGGCTTGCCGTAAACATAATACTCATATCAAAATTATCTTCGCCAGCACACGCCAACTGTATGGCAAGCCACAATATTTGCCAGTCGATGAGCAACACCCGATCGTGCCGGTTGATATTAATGGCGTAAACAAACTGGCGGGTGAATGGTATCACTTGCTATATCACAATGTGTATGGTATTCGCACTTGCGCCCTGCGGCTGACCAACACCTATGGCCCGGGGATGCGCGTCAAAGATGCGCGGCAAACCTTCGTTGGCATTTGGATTCGCAATTTGATCGAGGGCAAACCAATTCAAGTATTTGGCGACGGCTTGCAAAAGCGTGATTTTAATTATGTAGACGATGCCGTTGATGCCCTGCTCATGGCGGCGCTATCGCCACAGGCCGATGGGCAAATCTTTAATACTGGTAGCCACGAAGTCATTAATCTGCGCGATTTAGCCGCGCTAATGGTTGCAGCTTATGGGCGCGGCAGCTATGAAATTGTGCCATTTCCGCCAGAGCGCAAGGTGATCGATATTGGCGATTATTATAGCAATTATAACAAAATGCAGCAGATTTTGGGCTGGCAGCCTAAAATCGACTTGCACGAAGGTTTAAAACGTTCGTTGGCTTATTATGTTGAGCATCTAAAAAAATATATCTAGCCGCGCCCAAGATTATAATTTCAGCATGAGTATTACTGTTGCGCCAAGCGCCCCCGCCCCTTTTCGCGCTCGTCCAAATACCATGCCGCTGGCAACAGTTGCGCCTGCTCCAATCGAATATCCAGACAGTGATGGTCAACCAATGGCAGACAATACAAAACAATGGGAATGGATGGTTAGCATTAAAAATGGTTTTGAGGCAATGTATAAAGACGACCCCAATGTGTTTGTAGCGGGTGATTTATTATGGTATGCCCAACAAGGGCGACCCGACATTCGCCTCGCACCCGACATCATGCTCGCATTTGGCCGCCCAAAGGGCTATCGGGGCAGTTATAAACAATGGGAAGAGAACGACATCGCGCCCCAGGTGGTGTTTGAGATTTTGTCACCCGGCAATTGGGCGACAGAAATGCGCAACAAATTGCGCTTCTACAATCGCTATGAGGTCGAGGAATATTATGTTTACGATCCCGATACAGGCGATTTAGAAGGCTATGTGCGTGAAGATGACGTGTTTCAATCGTTGCACATTGTGCCAGACATGCAAGGGTTTGTTAGCCCACGAACTGGGGTCAAATTCCATATTGATGGCGTTGACCTTGTACTGACCAAACCAGACGGCACACGCTTTGAAAATTATTTTGAGCTATTGGTCCGCGCCGAGACTGAGCACAATCGTGCTGAGGCCGAACACAACCGCGCCGAAGCCGAACATGCCCGCGCTGAACGTCTTGCCGTACAACTGCGAACGCTCGGCATCACACCCGATCTTTAACCCGTTAACTTGATATTGTCAAGTTAAC
>CAZLOF010000093.1:10777-11094 GCA_964560745.1 uncultured Thermoflexus sp. | reverse complement strand
AACTTCGAGAAGAATGTAAAAAACTACGCCCCGAAACAGGTATTAATTGGGATACGATTCCAGAACCATCACTTGTCTTTCTCCTTCAACCAAAAGAATGGCAAAACCACATAATAGCTGTGACGGTCATTGTTGTAGCACTGATTATTACTGGCATGGCAATAAATTCAGTATTTAACTCAAATATCCAATTTCCAGCGCCGATATCTACGGTATCAGAGACAGCAAAATTAGTAAACAGTGAGATTTTTTCAAGTGCGCTCAAAAATGAAGCATTAATTATTTATGCCACAAACGTAATATATTTTTTTATATTC
>CAZLOF010000093.1:0-10767 GCA_964560745.1 uncultured Thermoflexus sp. | reverse complement strand
GTCGTGGGATATCTAATACAAGTGATGGGGATTTGACACATGATCTCCAATTTCAGTTAAGCAATAAGTTAAATGATTTGACCAAGCAATATGGAATTACTACTACGGTCAAAGTTTTTTCTGAATCTATTAGCTCACCAGAGATGGCGCGAAAAGTCGGGGATGAACTCAAAGCAAAAGCAGTGATTTGGGGACGATCTCAAGGGAATAATATTTATATTCGAGTTACTGCTATAAATCGATCTGCAGAGCTTCCGCCATTAGAGTTAAATAAATCTACAATTAAAGAAACTGGAGATATATGTATATCAAAAAATATTCTCAACAGAATTTTGGATCAAATATATTATTCTATGTCCGATATGTTAATTGAGGAGAAGTCTATAGCTGATCTCAAAAAAGGTATTAATTTCCAAGATGACATTATTAAAAAATTAAAGTCATCAACTAGTGACTTTAGAATAGATAGTTGCCCACAAAAAGCGAGTAAAGATCTACTCTGGGAATTAGTGTATGATAATCTTGAGCGGCGAAAAAATTTAGCTGATTTATATCTTGACTCGGATGACAATAAATCGGCTGATGATCTATACGCATTCGTTGAAAAATCAATTTATGACAAAGAGTTCCAAGAGCTACTAACAGATGAGAAGCAGCGAAAAAAAGATTCAGAAATTCTTTTAGCACACATTAGCATACAAAGATCTAAACTCTCAAATCGCGAAGATAGATTTACAGATGAAAATAATTTTCTGCTTAGAGCTGAAAATCATTATGCAAATGCGATTAAGATAGGTGCTTTAGCAGGGCATGATCCTTATGAAAGACTCTCAAACTTGAATCGCTTAGTATATAGTTACAAAAATTTAGGTGATTATTCAATTGAGAATGAGTTACTAGCAAAAATAAGAAAAGATATAGATAATGAAATAAATATTACATCTGATCCTTTTGAGAAAAATTGTGCACTGCTGTTCGAGTTGGCATTTACAACTAAATTCATTGATTCTCAAATACAGATTATTCGGGATGCTGTTAAAGGATGTCAACAAGTTAAAAAGTATGACTGGCTTGGATATGCCTATGCAAATTTAGCCGACCGCTATGCTGAAAAAGGGAATAATTACGAAGCTATCGAGAATGACTTGTTGGCATTGCAAGCATATTCGAAAAGCTTACAAACTATACCTGACTATAAAGGGGTTATTTTTGCTGTAAATGAGCAGGCAAAAAGAACCGCATTTTTAGGAACTTGGTATGCAAGGAGTGATCAAAATGCATTCGCACTGCAAAGTTATCAATCTGCATTACAACAATTTAAGTCTCTTTTAAATAACCCAACGCAAGCAAATAACGCTATTTCAACAATTCAATGGATTGTCAATGAATATATACATACAGCTAATATATTAGGTGATTGTGTTTGGCTTGACCAATTTATCGACGAAGAAATAGTTTTCTTTAATGAGTTGCTTCAAAAAAGTCAATCTAACACAAGTAAAGACAAATTCATACTTGCGAAAATTAACAATATTCTTGCAACTTTACATCCAACGAAACCTGAAAAAAAAATAGAATATCTAGATAAACGCTCCAACTTATTAAAGGAAGCTTACTCTTTATCTAAAAATTTATCATTTCTAAAACAAGCGGCTTACGCCTCACTAGACTTAGCCAAACTACATACACAACAAGGCGAATCACTAAAAGCAAAAAAAGAATTAAACGAAACAATAACCCGTTGGGATAACTATCTGGTTTTAAATACGAATAATCCCGAAGGCCTTTATCAAAAAGCTAATGCCATAAAGGAATTGGCGTTGTTAGAAAATTTAGTCGGTGAGAGCAATCTTAATAAAAGTATTACATTATGCGACACGCTAGAAAAATTATCTCCAGATAACAGAAATTATATTAACTGTGCTGCAAATACTAGGCTTGAATTTGGCATTAAACTCAAAAACAACAAAGAGATTACAAAATCAATACATTACTTAAAAGATGCTTTAGATCTTTACTCAAGCTCAAGCATTAGAGCAAGCACAAACTTAGACATCAAACGATTGATGACAGGGGAAATGGAATGGAACCTAGGGAGTGTTATTGCAATAAGCAGTAGCAGCGATATATCTCTCAGTTTATCCTATATAGATAGGAGTATTGAAAATTGCAACTCTGCCATAGAAAACCCATCCTTTATCATACGATCTGATGCTTATGGCTGCATAAGAAATGCGATAAATGCTAAGATGGAAGTATTGTCTACTTCTCAGGCAAAAAACAACCATAACCTTAAACAGGGATATCAATCTATTATTGGATATAACAAAAAAATAAATGATTTATGGCAAAATCGTTGGTGGAGTTTTGAGTATTTAGGAAAAAATTATCTCAAACTTGCAAAGAATGAATATGGCAATACTTATAAAAATACTGCTGGTTTTTTTAGAAACGCAGAAGAATTTTTTAAAGAAGCCATGTCGGCCACATGTAATAAAGATATTCAAAAATCGATGATGGATCAATGGTTGGATACAGTGACTAGTCATCGCGAATTACTTAAAAATGCTAAGTCAAAAAAGCTATTTGTAGATGAAATAACACCTAATCATCTGGAATTTTATTATCAAAACACTATAAATGCTTTTGAATTAATATCATCAACTTACTTAATTCCGATTAAAGATAAGTCAAACTTCTTATATCAATATGGACAAACATTAGCCGACTATGGCGGTTTTCTTTTTGAAAACCAATTGATAACCGATGCAATTCGATATCAGAAGGAAGCTATTAATATCTTTTCAAAAATTGAAGATCCAAATTCAGGTGTATTGCTCACATGGGCACATACTGAAGCTGGAATATCGCTTGGATTTGAAAAACAGCAAAATATTTCACAAGCTATTGACTTTAGAAAAAGGGCTGTTCAAATTTACAGGAAATCATATGATAAATCGCCGTCACTAATTACTTTACAAAGCTGGATTGCGACATATAATATATTAATAAATTTAGTAAAAAACAACAAAATTGAAGACGAAATTGTTTTTATAAAAGAAAAATTAGCTTTATTAAATAAAGAGGCAAACAAGTATATTGAAATGAAAGACAAGAAGAATGCAAACGACTTACTAACTATTATCATTAGCGACGAGTATTCAAGTGCTGAGGAAAAAGATATCGCACAAAAAAGGAAAGATGAGCTAAACAAACAATAACGAGATAGATATAAAGACTGATTAAATGCTTCACAACCTCCAAAACGCCTTGACCACCATTGCCCGTAACCGCGTCGGGCTACTCGGCCTAATCGGGTTAGTATTTTTCATCCTTATATCATTCGTTGGGCCCTCCCTCATCCCATTTAAAGATGACCCCCAAATGGATCAGATTTACCAGCCGCCATCACTCAAGCACCTGATGGGTACAGACCACTTGGGCCGCGACAACGCCGTGCAGATCATACACGGCGGACGCGAAGTGATGATCGTAGCATTTTCAGCGGGGCTAATTTCGCTTGTCGTCGCCACCCTTATCGGCGGGCTATCGGCCTTCTTGGGCGGGCGCTTCGACACCATTGCCATGACGCTTGCCGATGTAGTGCTGACCGTGCCGCGCATTATTGTGCTTACCATGATCGCTGGCCTAATTAAATTTACCAACCCACTGGCACTGGCCCCACTCATCGGCATGTTGACCTGGCCGACCTTGGCCCGCGGCATTCGCGCCCAAATTTTGTCATTGCGTGAGCGCGATTATGTCGAAGCCTCGCGGGTGTTGGGCATGAGCACAGCTCACATCGTCTTTGTCGAAATTTTGCCAAACATGATGGGCTACATTCTCACCGGCCTCATTTTGGCGATGACAGCGGCAATTTACGAGCAAATTGTGCTCATTTTCCTCGGCCTTGTGCCACTATCGGGCGCAAACTGGGGGTTAATGCTCAATTTTGCCTATAATCGTGGCGCTATCTTTCAAAAAGACAGCGTGTATTACATCCTAGCACCTACCCTAGCCATTGTGTTATTTCAACTGACAATGGTGTCATTTGCCCGCGCCCTCGAAGAAATTTTTAACCCACGTCTGCGCACCCAAGCCTAACCCCTTATGAACGCCTCTCTCACGCTTTCCGTAAAAAATTTGGTCGTTACTTATAAGGCCGCTCGCGGCTTGGTTCGAGCCGTGCGCGATGTGTCGTTTGACCTGCATCGGGGCGAGTGCATTGCCCTCATCGGCGAAAGCGGCAGCGGTAAAACGACCTTGGGGCTGGCACTGGTTCGGCTGCATGTGCGGGCCGCCAATATCGCTGCTGGCAGTTTGTTATATCATCCCAAACAAGGCGCGGCCTACGATATTCTCAAGCTCAATTACGAGCAATTGCGCCGATTTCGCTGGAAAGAATGTGCGATGGTGTTTCAGGGTGCACAAAACGCCATGAACCCGCTGCTCACCATCGGCACACAATTTTTTGATACCGCCAGCGACCACGATTGGAACAACGCCCGCGAGGTTGAACAACGTGGCAAAGAATTGCTGCATCTGGTGCAACTCGACCCCAAACGGGTGTGGGAAAGCTACCCGCATCAATTGAGCGGCGGTATGCGCCAACGGGTGCTAATTGCGCTGGGGTTGCTGTTGCAGCCGCAAATTCTCATTCTCGACGAGCCGACGACGGCGCTCGACATCTTGACCCAACGCGCCATTATTGATGTGCTGCGCGATTTGCGCAAGCAACTCGACTTCAGCATGATCTTGGTCTCGCATGATCTGTCGTTGGCGGCAGAATTGGCCGACCGTGTGGCGACCATGTATGCCGGTAAACTGGTTGAGGTGGCGCAGGTAGACGACACCTTTTATCACCCGCATCATCCTTATACATTGGGATTAGTCAAAAGCGTGCCGACCATTAGCGCCAATGTCGAAGACCTGCGCTCAATTGGCGGTTCCCCGCCCGACCTCATCCAATTGCCGGCAGGCTGCAAATTTCATCCGCGCTGCGCCTTCGCCAGCGATCTTTGCCGCCAAACCGAGCCATCTGTCGAGACCGTCGGCAACCAACATGAGGTGATGTGCCATGAGTGGCGCAAGGTGAGCAGCCCTTTAACAATTTAAACAACAATGCCCCCCATTATTGAACTTACCCGCGTTACCAAACGTTTCCCCGCCGACAAAGGCGAAATTACGGTCCTCAATGACATTTCGCTAACGGTGCAACCCGGCGAAACCGTGTGTTTGGTGGGCGAAAGCGGCTGCGGCAAAACCACCACTGGCAAATTGGTGGCTGGGCTACACGCGCCTAGCGAAGGCCACATTCGCTATCAGGGCAAAGATATTTGGCAAATGAACAAAGACGAGTTTGCCCAATATCGCCGCGAAGTGCAATTTATTCACCAAGACCCATATGCCTCGCTCAACCCCGCCCATACCATTGGGCGTATGTTGAGCTTTCCGCTCAAACATCACGGCATCACCAAAGACGAAGCCAGCACGCAAACGCGAGTGCGCGAATTGCTCAAAATGGTTGACCTAACGCCGGTAGACGATTTTGTACATAAATTCCCACATCAACTGAGCGGTGGGCAACGCCAACGCGCCAGCATTGCGCGATCACTCACACTCAGCCCAAAGATCATCGTCGCCGATGAATCGGTAAGCATGGTAGATGTTAGCATCCGGCTGTCGCTGCTCGGCATTTTGTCGCGGCTAAAGCGAGATTTAGGCATGACCGTGCTTTTCATCACCCACGACCTCGCCATTGCCAATTATTTTGCCCGCGAAGGCCGCACCGTGGTAATGTATTTGGGCCGCATCGTCGAGCTTTCGCACACGCCCGACATCATGCTGCACCCCCAGCACCCCTACGCCCAAGCGTTGTTGGGGGCTGTGCCCGAAGCCGACCCACGCCTCACCCGCAACAAGGTGCGTGTGCCGCTGCGCTCGCTTGATGTGCCAAGTTTGCGCAATTTGCCCAGCGGCTGCGCCTTTCACCCACGTTGCCCCATCTTTGCCGGTGGGGATTGCGAAACGAACGTGCCGCAACTTACCCCGCTCCCCGATGGTCGCTTAATTGCATGTCATGTGGCCGTTAAAAATATAATGAGTGAATGAAAAGAATAAAGGATGAAGGATGAAGAATAAGCCCTCAATCCTCAATCCCTAATCTTTTTAGTTTTTAATTTTAGTTTTTAAAAGGAGACAAGAATGAACAAAAAAATATCTTTCCTCGCTGCCGGTGTTGCACTGGCAATGGCGGCATGCTCACCCGGTGTGCCAACCGCCCCCACCGCCGCACCCAAACCGGCTGACCCACCCAAACCTGCCGCGCCTGCCCAGCAAGCGCCCGCCCCTGCGCCCGCCAGTGGCAATAGCTTTAATGGCGCTTGGCCTTACAGTATTCCACCCGAAGGCCACTTTAATGCCTTTAATAGCGCAAAACAAATTAACCTCGGTATTTACGCCGAACTCATTCAACAGCCCTTAGCAATGTTTAAATGGGCCGATAGCAGTTATGCGCCTGCGCTCGCCGAAAAGTGGGAAAACAAAGGCAGCACCTTTGAGGTGACATTGCGCGATGCCAAATGGAGTGATGGCAAGGCCATTACTTCAGCCGATGTGGTCAACACATTTGTGCTGCGCCGCTTACAGAATACCGCCGAATGGAAGTATTTGGGTGGCGTTGAAGCCAAAGGCGACAAATTGGTCGTGTTCAATGTCAAAACCCCAAGCTCATTAATGGAGCGCCTTGTGCTGCGCACCCAAATCCGTGATAGCCAAACCTATGGCGCAATTGCGGCGAAGGCTGCGGCCCTGTATGCTGGTGGCAAAGACCACACCAGCGACGAAGGCAAAGCCATCGCCAAAGAATTAGCTGATCTACGCCCCGCCGGCTGGATTGCCAGTGGCCCCTACAACATTGATGTCAAGAGCTTGACTGAATCATTGGCAACCCTGCCCAAGAACCCCAATGCTTGGAACGCCAGCAAAGTCAAATTTGACAAGTTACTCATTTACCAAGGCGAAACCGCCGCCGTGACCCCACTGGTGCTGCAAGGTGATGTGGATTACGCCACACACGGCTTCCCGCCTGCCACCGAGAAAAGCTTTATTGACCAAGGCATCCGCATTCAACGCTCACCGTTATTCACCGGCCCCGGCCTTTTCTTTAATTATGATGTCGCCCCGCTCGACAAACCTGCCGTGCGTCAAGCCATTGCCCAAGCCATTCGCCGCGACATCAGCGGTCAGGCTGCTTTGGGACAATCGGGTGTAGCGGTCAAATTAATGGCTGGCGTGAGCGATAACGTCATTGCCCAATGGATGAGCGCCGACGATATTGCTAAACTGAACAAATATGAATATAACGTAGACAAAGCCGCCGAAACACTAAAGGCCGCTGGCTTCACCAAGGGCGGCGATGGCATTTGGGCCGATGCTTCGGGCAAGAAATTGGAATTTGAGCTGAGCTTCCCATCTGACTTTGCCGATTGGAGCGCCAGCGCCGAAACCGTCGTGAACGACCTGAACAAGTTTGGTTTCAAGATCACACCACGCGGGGTGCAAAGCCAACAACACTTAGCCGATGTTAATGCGGGCAAGTTCCAAATGGCCTATCGCGCATGGGGCACAGCCAACCCACACCCATTCTATAGCTACGAGCAAGACCTGTTTGTGCACAATTATGTGCGCACTGGCGCGGCAGGCAAAGGCATGAACATGCCGCTGAAGCAAAAGACCAGCAAAGGCGAGGTTGACCTAGAAAAATTGGCACTCGATACCGGTGTGGGCACAGACATGGCTGCCCAAAAGAAGATTGTGACTGAATTGGCCTTGGCCTACAACGAGTTGTTGCCCCAAGTTCCAATCTTTGAGCGCTATGGCAATAACCCCATGCGCGATAAGCGCGTTAATTGGTTGCCCGCCGATAATGCCATCTTCAAGAACCCACACCAAGTTGATCCCTTCACCACCATCATGATTCAAGAAGGCATGATTGGGGCGAAATAAGCAACCTGCTTAGATTTGGAACTTAAGATGAGTTAGGTAAATAAAAAGTATAAAATGTAAAAATGCTGATGGCACTATCTCTCCTCAAGATAGTTTGAGGAGAGATAGTGCCATCAGCATTTTTACCGAATTAAACGCTATCTTTTCCCCTCGGTGCTATAATTCTTAAAACTAGGTCAAGAATGAACGAAAATTCGCCACAAGCTTTGCAAAAAAACGAAGATGCCCTTAATGCTTCTGAGACAAAAAATTGGAAAACGCCCATTATGATTGCAATCGGGGTTGTATTGGGCATTGTCATCGTCGTGGCCGTGTTGGTGTTTTTAACGGTTGACCCGGCCCGCACAGCCAATATACGCGATATCATCATCATCATGGTAGCGTTTGTCAGCGTGCTTATCGGGGCATTACTGGCCGTATTGGTATTACAGCTGCAAATGTTGATCGGGCTATTACGTCACGAAATCAAACCATTAATTAGCACAGCCCAACAAACCGCCCAAACCGTGCGCGGCACCACCGAGTTTGTAAGTGACAATATCGCCGCCCCAACCATTAAAATCGCCAGTTTTGTCGCCGGTATGCGTGGGGTTGGGCAGGCAATTCGCACCAAAGCCAATCGCTCATTCAAAAAATAATCATTCTTTAGTCGGGTTTTTACTGTACTCTCATGTTTCTAGCATGGTTAGTTAATATAACGGTGTTAGAATTTGAGCGATTAATTTCACAAGTAAGGAGAAAACAAATGGCAGATCGAGATTCAGGTATGGAAGCTGGCGCATTTTTTGCTGGCGTGTTGATTGGTGGTTTGGTAGGTGCGGCAACAGCATTGTTAATGGCCCCTAGCGCAGGTGATGAAACCCGCCGCAAATTGGGCGAACGCAGTGAAACATTTCGTGATCGTGCATCGGATGTAATGGAAGATGCGCGTGAACGCGCCGAAACCACGGTAATCGATGCTCGCCGCAAGGCTGAGAGCATTGTAGCCGATGCCCGCCGCAAAGCCGAAACCATCGTTGCCGATGCAAAAGAACGCATTGGCAAGAAAAATGCCGCCGAAGCAGATGTTACCGTTGCCTAGTTAGCACTTAATTCAGTTTAACAGCAACAAAACACCCCTTTATAAGGGGGTGTTTTTGTTTTTCCCGTTCGCTTTGGAACGCCGTCATTGAGCCGTTAAGATGACGGCAATCCATCTAAAATTTAACGCAGAAAAACGCTCAGCGCTGGAATAAGCACCAAGGCCACCACAATCACAATAAACACAAAAATAGTGATCAAAGCTATGGGCAAAATGCGTTGGTAGCGGGTGTCTTGGGGAACCCGTTGCACTGGGTTACGGCGAATGGGTGTCGAAGCCGATTGAGACGACTGCGGTTTTTTAGGTTGTGATTTGGCTAATTCGGTAAAAAATAAACCGCCAATCAACACGGGCATATAGGCAATCATCCAAAAGAAACGCTCATCTGGCGATATTTGAAAGCGCAGTAATGGAATGGCTAGCCCAACACAAACCATTACAACCCCAAATAAGCTTAGGCTACGCCGAAACCGAGCTGCATTTTGATGAGAGCCAGCTGAGTGCAACAACAACATACCAGTTAGGGTAAAAAAGAAGGTCATGATCAGCACTTCATTTTGTTGGTTTGCTGGCACAAACAGAGGAATGATTAGACCCAAGATAAGCATGAGGCTGCCAAAAGTCAGCGCACTTATCGTTTGGATTTGATCAAAATAAGACTTTTTCACGGATTCACACATGATAGCACTAGCCTTTCGACACCCTTATCTTCGCGTTGCACTTTTGGTTGGTTTGTTTGTGGCACTATTTGCCTTGCCCAATGTTGGGCAGACCCAAGCTGATGAAGAAACAATTTCAGCAGACCAGCAACCACGTGCCTATATACCTATTTTGATCGCAAGCGCACGGGTAACCCCAACCCGCACTCCCATTGCGCCAACAGCCACCCCCAGCCCCACCCCCAGCAGCCAAAACAACCCGTTACGCGGCATTTATGGGTTGGTGAATGATACAGGCAAAGGCGCGGGTTTGGTGGATGTTGAATTAATGATTACAACTGATGAGATTGAATGGACAACTGTACGGGCCTCACGCACAGATTCACGCGGATATTATAGTTTTACCGATGCCCCAACCTTGCCAAGTGGGCAAAAATATGCGGTGCATTATGTTAATACCGGTAACAGCAAACGCCTCGATTTGTGGGTAACACATCGGCTGATTAGTTATACATCTGGGGCAAACATTAATATGGGGAGTTTTGATGTCGCCAATATTGAGCTTGATTTGCCATCTGCCAATACCACCATTGGGCTGCCCAATACCTTTAAATGGAAAATACGCAGTGGTCGCAATGAAAAATATCAACTCTCGATATTTACTTTCCCTGATGGTGATATCACCGATTATATTAGCCCGCCGGTAGATGGTGGCAGTTTTGTCTTGAATACTGAGACCTTGCCGCCACATTATGTGCCCTTGTTGACCTATGCATGGGAAGTATGGGTCACTGAACCAGCTGGCTTGCATACTGCGCCATATGAAGAAGGTTATGGCTACGGCGTATCATATGAAAAACGAGCCGTCATTTTTAATAACTTGCTGCGTTAGCGACATCATCTCAAGAATAGTAAGATAAAAGGTTTTGCCGATTTCACTATCTATCCCCAAAGCTACACGTTTGGGGATAGATAGTGAAATCGGCCCCTCATCTTTTAGGAATTTGCTCTAGTAAGACG
>CAZLOF010000092.1:7231-11098 GCA_964560745.1 uncultured Thermoflexus sp. | reverse complement strand
ATTTTCTAAATTTACCTTTTGTTGGGGTGCTTAAGAAAGAATGTTATTGAAGGAGTGCTGAGTGCTGAGTGCTGAGTCCTACTCAGCACTCAGCACTCAGCACTCAGCGGCGCACCAGAGGCGTAAAAACACGTTTGCAGGGCACAAGATTGTTCATTTGAGCCCGAATTTCGCCATTTGGGAAATTGGCATTGTGAATATTGACATGCATTTGCCCTGCGAGCAAACCGCTTTGGTGCGATTCGTCGTATTGCCACACCCCGATCTTTGAATTGCCTTTAGGCAAGGTGTAACGAGCAGGCGCAGTAACATTAGAGGGAATAAATTCATGAATATGCGAACGTTGCTCTACGGTTGTTACTTGCGTATAAGAAATTCGATATGAAACAAGGTTGTTGCGTGTATCAATTAAAAACAAACTTTTGCCCGATGCATTTGCTGTAGATACAGTAGTTATAGGCACGCTAGGATCATAGCTAAAAGTGCCTGTTGCAGCATAACAAGGGGCAACAGCCGGCGAGGCGGTAGGTGTAGGTGTTGGCGATGGCGGTAAATTTAGCCCATCCACGATATTAACCTTACCGATCATGCCAAAATGATAAGCACAGAAATAGTTAATGCTGCCAACATCCGTCACTGTCAGTGAATAAGTAGCCCCTTGGCCCATAAACCCCGAATCAAAATCGCCCCCCGATGAAGGTGTAACAGTGTGGGGCGCAAGGTCTTTATTTGTCCAAACCAAGGTGCTGCCTTTTGTTACAGTAATCACTGCTGGCGAATAAACAAAATTTGAAATAGCAATTTGAATGGTTGCATTTGGGCCAAGTTGGCTATAGTCAGCCTCTTCTTGTATTTGAGGCGCAGCCATTGCATGTAACATTTCGGCTTCGGCCGCATACATCAGCTCATCTTGTGAAAAATCATGCATATGCCGCGAATGGGCTTGTTTTTGTTGGTTTGATTGCGCACTTAGTCCAATTGGCAACATTGATGATAAAGCCAGCACACCCGCCCCGGCAATCAACATAATGAGGATAAAGTTATGAGATTTACTTAACATAAAAAGCATTGATGAACTGTAGCAACGAAAAACAAAGAAAGACCACTTTACCAAACTTTGATCTAAATTGTTGTAACGATTCATACACCTCCCAAACATCACCTTCCTCTATCCGCTAAAATCAGCCTCACAATGTCTCAAACCTCAAAACTAACTTGTGCCATTATTGGCGGCACAGGCTACACCGGCGGCGAGTTATTGCGTTTATTAAACGCCCACCCACACGCCGAAGCAACCCAGCTTACCTCACGCTCACGCATGGGCGAATTTGCCCATGTGCCCCACCCCAACCTGCGTGGCACAACTGCTGGCAACCTGCAATTTATTCGCCCCGACGATGTTAAACCGTGCGATATTATTTTCTTGTGTTTGCCCCATGGCGAAGCCATCAGCCAAATCGACAAATGGGCAGCGTTAGCCCCCACCATCATTGACCTAAGCGCCGATTTTCGCCTGCGCGATCACAACGCCTATGCGAATTGGTATGGCGGTGCACACCCTGCCCCGCATTGGGTGCAAAAATTTGTTTACGGCTTACCCGAACTCACCCGCGCCCAATTAAAGGGCGCACACTATGCCAGCGGGGTCGGCTGCAACGCCACTGCCACCAATCTTGCGCTGATGCCTTTGGTCAAGGCCGGTCTAATCGACCCCAACATGCCTATTTTGGCCGATATAAAAGTAGGCAGCAGCGAGGCTGGGGCCGAGGCCAACGATGCCAGCCATCACCCCGAGCGCAGTGGCGCAGTGCGGGTATATGCCCCCGCAGGACATCGCCATACCGCCGAGGTTGAGCAGATGATAAATACGGTCAATGGCAACGCGGCAGCGCCATTGCCACCAATTCACATGACCGTTTCATCAATCGAAATGGTGCGCGGTGTATCGGCCAATGTGCATGTGTTTTTGAAAGAGAAAACCGACGAAAAGGCTTTATGGAAAGCTTTCCGCCAATGTTATAAGGGCGAGCCATTTGTGCGCATTGTCAAGGCCACCAGCGGCATTTGGCGTGCGCCAGAGCCAAAAATTTTGGCGGGCAGCAATTGGGCCGATGTTGGGTTTTATCTCAGCGAAGATGGCCGCAAGGCCACGCTTATTTGCGCCATCGATAATATGATGAAAGGGGCTGCCGGTTCAGCTATTCAATGCCTAAATATAATGAAGGGTTGGGATGAACGCGCCGCCCTTGAATTTACTGGCTTACACCCGTAGTTTAATTACGAATTACGAATTGGGATTAATACTATGTAGCTCGTGACTTGTGACTCATGAGTCATGAGTCACAAGTTGCACACGATTTAACCCAAGCCCAATTCGTAATTCGTAATTCCTAATTCGTAATTCGTAAAAATGCGCCTCACACCTCCGCCACACCAACCCAAAATTGCGACTGAGGTGTGGCGTGGCTTGCAGTTGGCAATGGCTGATGTGGCGGATCGCCCACTAGCCCTGTTAATTGCAGTTTCGGGTGGCGCAGACTCTATTTGCCTATGCGAATGTGTTGCCCAACTGCAAACGATATTGCCAATTCGGCCAAATGTAGCGCATTTTAATCATCAACTGCGTGGGCGCGATTCGGACGAAGATGCCAATTTTGTACAAGCCTTTGCCACATCGCGGGGCTTGCCAGTGCAAATTGGGCACGGCGACGTGGCAACCCATGCCCAACGCGAGCGTGTATCGGTCGAAGTGGCAGCGCGACACCTGCGTTATGCCTTTTTGGCCCAAACAGCCCAAGCCTGCGGTGCAAAATATATTTTGCTGGCCCACCACGCCGATGACCAAGCCGAAACAATTTTGCTGCGCCTCATTCGCGGCACCGGCATCGCGGGGTTGCAGGGTATGCGCCCAGTTAGCCCGCTCCCCATCCATACGCCCAACACACAACATTTGCGTTTGCTGCGCCCATTACTCAGGGTCAGCCGTGCCGAAATCGAAGCATTTTGCACCCAGTATCGCCTAGCCTATCGCCACGATGCCAGCAACGATGACCCACATCACCTGCGCAACCGTGTGCGGCATGAATTAATGCCGCTACTCAGCCAATTTAACCCCGGCATTCGCACCGTGTTGGCGAATTTGGCTGAAACTGCCGCCGAAGATAGCGAGATTGTGACAATCGCCACCCGTATCGCCTATGCGCAATTGCAATTGCCAAAGGATAAAGAGGGTGCTTATACCCAATTTAACCGCTTGGCGTGGCAAAAATTATCGGTGGGTTTGCAACGGGCTACCTTGCGCGAGGGAGTCCGTCAGACCAAGGGCGATGTCACCCATCTTAAATTTGCCGCCATCGAAGAAGCCCGCATTGTGTTAAACAGTAGCACCCGCAATGGCGAAACAGCCTTGCTAAGCGATGTGCGGCTTGTAATTTCGGGCGATTCCTTTAAATTTAGCCAAATTCCATCCAAAGCCTAAGCCGCAAATAAGGCGTATCTGCATCTCGGCGACAATGGCACTGATAAAATCAGACCCTCGCATGGCAGAACTCAATGAACCCCTCACCGAACGCGAGCTTGAGGTCGTGAAATTGGTGAGCGCGGGTATCACCAACAAAGAAATTGCCACCCAGCTATCGGTTAGCCCCAACACGGTCAAGGTGCATTTAAATAACATCTTTACCAAGTTGGGTCTGCATACGCGTACCGAGGTCACAGTATATGCCATTCGCAGCGGTTGGGTGGCAGCGGGTAATGAACCCGCCGTCAAACCGCCCGAAATAGCGCCATTGTCAATCTCAGATCATGAGCAAAATCAGTCATCCAACACATCTCATCTTCAGCCAACCGATTTAACATCGGTTAGGG
>CAZLOF010000092.1:0-7221 GCA_964560745.1 uncultured Thermoflexus sp. | reverse complement strand
GTCTTGCTCAGGTCAACACAAATGCCCCTGAACACCCTGCCGACCCAAGCACGCAAATCACGCCAGTCGATACAGCCATTCAACCAACCCTTGCGCCAGCCATATTTGTGCCGATTTTGCCCAAGGTTGCGCCAAACCCGCAACCCATGCCCCAGCTCAGCCGTTGGCGCAAAATGGCGCTGGTGCTGATAGCCGTATTAATGCTGATTGGCATCGTCATTAGCTTGCCAACCGCCCGCGGCACAGCAACGCCCAATGCTGATGGCACTAATTTGGTGGAGGCCATTGATAATGGCTTTTTGGCTCCCGGCGAAACCACACGCTGGTTTCAGCGGGCGGCCTTGCCCACCCAACGCGCCCGTGCATCAGCCGTAGCCGCCAATAATAACCATATTTATTTGATTGGGGGCGAAATAAACCAAAGTGCTTCGGGGGATGTGTTGTTGTTTGAACGCAGCAGCAATAGCTGGCGCGGCGTAGGCGCACCCAAGCCAACCCCAGTTTGGAATGTGGTCGCCAGCATGGTCGAGAATTTGATTTATGTGGCAGGTGGCACCACCGCGAATAATGTGGCAACGAACCGTCTAGAGGCCTATGACATTTTAAATGGCACTTGGCGCGTTTTAGCCCCATTGCCCCGCCCTACCACCGGCCACGCCATGACAGCCCTCAACGAACAATTATTTGTCTTTGGCGGCAAAGTGGCAAACAACACCACTGCCAATAGCTATGTATACGACATTGCCAGCGACACATGGCGAGCCATTGCCCCATTGCCCACGCCCCGCAGCTTGGCGGCAGCAGTCGCGTTAAATGATCGCATTTTTGTGGTGGGGGGGTATGACGATGGGCGTGAATCGAGCATTTGCGAGGTCTACACCCCTAGCACAAACACATGGGCCGAATGTGCGCCGATGCTCATTCCACGGGGGGGCTTTGGGCTGGCACGCATCGGCAGCACGCTTTATGCCATCGGCGGCGGGCAAGCCAGTTTTGTCGGGTTTAATGAGCGTTATGATTCGGTAAATAACCGCTGGACTTCATTTGAAACCCCGTTGATTGGTGATTGGCGCAATGTGGCGGTGGCGGCCTCGCTTACCGAATTTTATGTCATTGGCGGTTATAGCAACAATCGGCGCTTGGCGTTTACTTATGTCTACGAAGTATTCAATAATCGCACCTTTTTACCCGATCTGAAGAAAACACAACCCAACCCGTAAGGAAGTGCTGGGTGCTGAGTGCTGAGTAGAAAGTGCAAATTACTTTTTACTCAGCACTCAGCACTCAGCACTAATATTTTATGAACATTATCGGTTTAATGTCCGGCACGTCGGCAGATGGCATTGACGTGGCAGTAGTTGAAATCAATGGCAAGCCAACGCCAACAGCCCCATTCGATTGGCGCTTGCGTGGTTATAGCACCGTGCCATTCGAGCCAGCCTTGCAGCGCGAAATATTGCACTGTGTTACCCCACAAGCGACGGTTGACCGTATTTGCGGCCTCAATTTTGCGTTAGGCGAAGCCTTTGCCCAAGCCGCTATAACAGGCGCAGCAGCAGCGGGGTTGCGCATCGACCAAATTGATGCCATCGGCAGTCATGGTCAAACCGTTTGGCACATCCCCGGCCAAGCCACGTTGCAAATTGGGTCTGGGGCTGTCATCGCCGAACGCACGGGTATCACCACCATCAGCAATTTTCGCGCCCGCGACATTGCGGCAGGGGGGCAGGGCGCACCGCTGGTGGCTTATGTCGATGTGATGCTGCTGACGCACCCCACCCGCACCCGCGCTGCGCAAAATATTGGTGGCATTGGCAATGTCACCTTTTTGCCAGCCGCCAACGCCGACCAAGCTACACCCGCCTTTGCCTTCGACACTGGGCCCGGCAATATGCTCATCGATGACATGGCGCGGCGTATTACAAACGGGCAATGGCAATGCGATATGGATGGGCAATTGGCCGCATCAGGCCGCGTCGATGGCACCCTGTTTGAAGAATTGATGGATCACCCATTTTTAGCCCAAACACCGCCCAAAACAACTGGGCGCGAGGTTTTTGGGGCACATTTTGGGGCCGAAATTTGGCAATCGGCCAGCGCAAGACATATGCAAGGCCAAGATATTGCTGCAACGGTTACATTGCTCACAGCAGCCTCTATCGCCCGCGCCTATGCCGAATTTTTGCCGCGTTTGCCCGATGAAGTGATTATATCGGGCGGTGGCGCGCGCAATCCAACCCTCATGCGTATGTTGGGCGAACAATTGCGGCAATATCAACCGCATGTGCAAGTGCTCACCTCAGACGAATTGGGGATTAATAGCGATGCAAAAGAAGCCATCGCCTTTGCGATGCTGGCTTATGAAACATTACATCGTCGCCCCAGCAATTTGCCGGCTGCCACCGGCGCACGGCAGGCAGTTATTTTGGGCGATATTAGCCCCGGCTTTACACAATTTTTACCATAATCTTAGAATGCATTGGCTGAAGCGCTGTACACTTGTATTATTTATTGCCCAAAACATCATGTCTAAGTTTATGCGAACGTATCGTTCGTTTCTTGGTGTTGTCGCAGCGTTTTCCTTACTGAATGTTATTAACATCGCTCAGCCTATCGCCGCCAACAATGGTAAGTATCCGCCTGCCGACAATACCCCAGCCAAAATAACAGCTTCGGTTCCACGTGGGTTCGAGGATACGCTCATCGTTAGTATTCCAAATCCTACCGATTTAGCATTTACGCCAGATGGTCGTATGTTGGTCACTAGCCAACCCGGTTATTTATACGTTGTTCCCCAAATAGATAATGCGCAAGCATCGCTAAAGCTTGCCCTCAATTTATCTAAAGTAGTGTGTAACAATATTGAAACCGGGTTAGATGGGTTAGCCATTGACCCTGATTTTGGCAACAACGGCTATATTTATCTGTATTACACCTATCAAACCAGCCCCGAAGAATGTCCGTATATTGCCCCAACGTTTAATCGGGTCTCACGGTTTACTTTATATTCTGATAACAGCATTGACCCGCAAAGCGAGTTGATTTTGATTGACCAATTGCCTACCCCGCGTGGCAGCCATAATGGTAGTGGGATGCGATTTGGGCAAGATGGAAAACTATATATTGGCGTTGGCGACGGCAGCACATGGGCCGGTTATGCCCAATCGTTAGCCATGCTCAATGGCAAAATTTTGCGAATAAATGCCGATGGCAGCATCCCCGCCGATAACCCATATGTAAACGAACTTAATGCCCAACCCTGTGCAAAGATTGACACCAGCCAGATTGTCGAAGAACGGGTATGCCAAGAAATTTGGGCCAAGGGTTTGCGTAACCCATTTCGTTTTACCTTTGGGTTAGATGACACACATAACGAGGTAATGTATATCAACGATGTGGGCTGGCGAACTTGGGAAGAAATCAACATCGGCAAAGCCGGTAGCGATTATGGCTGGCCCGTGCGCGAGGGAGTGTGTCCTACCGATACCTTTGGCGATGAGTGCAAACCGCTAGATTCGACGATAGACATCAATCTAACCGACCCGATCTATTCGTATCAACACAACAATACCGAACATTGCAGCGCCATTACTGGCGGGGCCGTTGTACCACATGGTATTTGGCCCGAGTCGTTTGATGATGCATATTTATATGGTGATTTTTCTTGTGGTGCCCTTTTTCAGGTCAAAAAAATATGTGATGCTTATGTTAAAACAACAATTGCCACCGAAATGTCACCCATCATCTCGATGTTATTTGCCCCTTATAACAACACGCAAGCCTTGTATTACACCACCTATGGGCCATACGATGCGCTCTTTGGCTCGGTGGCGGGTGGGGCCGGGGTGCGGCGAATGGTTTACCTTGGCGATATGAACGCCCCACCCACCGCCATTGCGGTGGCTGAGACAAACTATAGCGCCACAGCCCCAGCCACCATCAACTTTAATGCCTTACGCAGCCGAGACCCCAACGGCACCCCCTTACGTTATGAATGGGATTTTGGAGATGCCAGCAGTATCATTACCGTAACAACCCCCATCATTCAGCATTCTTATCAAAAAGAAGGGGTGTATTTGGCGAAATTAATCGTTTACGACACGTTAAATACACCCTCAAAACCTTATATCCTTAAAATTCATATTGGCAATACCCCCCCCAAGATCAACCTGATCCAACCCACTATCGACACAACATTTCGGGTTGGGCAGCAAATTATATTAGAAGCTGAGGCAACCGACGATGATGACGGTATCTTGCCCGGCTCGTCGTTGGTATGGGAGGCATTTTTGCATCATATTGATGTCATCGATACCAACTTTGCCCATGAACACCCACTGCTTGCCCCAAGTAGAGGCAATAGCGTGTCTTTTACGGCCCCCAAACAAGAAGATATTTTTGCAGGCTATAGCCGCCTAGAAATCCGATTAACGGCATCTGACTCACAAGGCTTAACCACCGTGCATACACAAATTTTGCAACCCAGACGCAGCCAAGTCACTTTGCTTTCTAACCCACCGGGCTTAAAAATATATGCCAATAATGCCGAATTAAAAACACCGATTACGCTTGAAACATGGGAAGGCTATACCATTCATTTAAACGCACCCCGAACCCAAAAAGGGGCAACCAGCAAAGTCTCTTTTATCAGTTGGGACAGCGGTGATGAGCGCGAACATAATATTATTGCGGCTGGCTCGACTATGACGATAACAGCCACTTATGCGTGTGCCAAAGGTGATTGTGATATTTTCTTGCCCGGGGTTTTTAATGCCACAACAATTGTTGATTTAGACACGCCCAATATGCCCGAGCCATAATTTAGAGCAGATTCGAAGGTGATGAAAAGTTTTGCCGATTTCACGATCTATCTCCCACAGCTACGCCGGGGAGATAGATCACTGAAGTGCCGCCAAGATGACGGTGATCCACCACCTCATACATCACACTTTTATTAACACATAAGCCGTGCGATGCGGTGTGCGCTCAAGCCGCACCGCCACATACCCATCGGCAAAGGCCTGCATAAATTGGTCACGGGTACGCAAACGCAAAGCCAAGGCCGCAGCCCGATCAGCCTTTTTAAACGCCTGAAAATTAGGCGATATTTCAATTTCCATCTTTGCGCTAGCGTTGGCTTCGTTAAAATAGGCGCGGGTTTCGGGCGTTAGCCACCATTCTGGCTCAAAGCGGTCTGACGGCAAGCCACGATTAAGCCCATCACGCATATCGCCATAACAATTCGGAATATATTTACGCACGATTACGCCCAATTTATTCAAATTCAACCAAGCGTTACGCGCCTCTAATGGGTCATAGGTCCAAGTCATCAGGTTTTGCCCCAGCGCCAACGTTGCCTCGGCCTGCGCTTTTTTCAGCGCTTCGCCGATTCCCATGCCCTGCACTTCGGGCATCACCCCGGCCATTTGTGAATGTTGGCTAAGCCCTTGCGCAGCACGCGGGCCATTGGCAGGAAGATGCGCCGGGCTAAGAAAACTGAGCACAAAGCCAAGCATTTTGCCTTCGGGCGTAAACGCGCCTAACACAATACCACCGTGCCGCTGAATCGTCACTGTGAAATTGCTGGGGGTATATAACGGATCATTCCAAATAATGCTTTGCGCCTGTTCGCATTGCTCATGATCTGAAATATCTTTAAATGGGCGAATATGGTATGAGATAGACATAGGGTTTAATCAAAATACACCCGCGCAGGGCGTGTTAATAGGCTGGTAACGATATCATAATTGATCGTGCCAACCCGCGCAGCAACGGCATCTACCGTAATTTGGTCATCACCTTGCCTGCCAATGATCACCACTTCATCTCCCAATTCGGCATCGGGTATATCGGTCACATCAATCATGCTTTGATCCATACACACCCGCCCAACAATAGGCACACGCTGATTGCGCACCAGCACCTCGCCAAAATGCTGTGGCGCACGTCGAAACCCATCGCCATAACCCACCGGAATGGCAGCAATACGACGTGGCCCAACACAACGATAGGTTGCGCCATAGCTTACCGCCCAGCCATCCGGCAAGGTTTTTAGGCTGGTAATATGGGTATGCCACGCCAACGCCGGGCGTAATTGCGCAATGATGGCTTGGGCGGCAGCAGTCGGCGCATCGGCAGGCGCAAAAGGCGATAAGCCATACATGGCAATGCCCAAACGCACCAGATCAAAATGGGCCTGCGGATAAGCCATTAAGCCAGCCGAGTTACAGGCGTGAATGAGTGCTAAGTGCTGAGTGCTGAGTGCTGAGAAAGGCGAATTGAACACGATTTGCTCAAACTGCTCAATTTGTTGTTGCGTGTAAATGGAGTCGCTGTCGGCGCAACTAAAATGAGTAAAGATGCCAGCCAGCGCGATATTGGGTAATGCCGCCACCTGCGCAACAAACGCCTGTGCCTCATCGGGCAACACGCCCAACCGCCCCATCCCTGTGTCGATTTTGATATGCGCCCAACATACCGTTTGGGCTGCCACAGCCACCGCCGAAAATGCGCGGGCAGTTGCCAGATCGGTGAGCGTTATATGCAGTTGCAGTTGAATGGCTTGGGCCGCCAACGCGGCTGGGGTATGCCCCAGCACCAATACCGGCCCCGTCAACCCAGCTTCACGCAAGGCAACGGCTTCGGCCAATTGAGCCACCCCCAGCCAAGTAGCGCCCGCCTCTAATGCAGCTTTTGCCACCGCCACTGCCCCATGCCCATAGCCATTGGCCTTGACCGCCGCCAACACCGCCACACTTGGCCCCACAAATTGCTTGATCAGCCGCACATTATGGCGAATGGCAGCAAGATTAATTTGAACTTGAGAAGAGAACACGAAAAAATTACGAATTACGAATTACGAATTACGAATTTGCGGGGATAGACTCATTTCCTAATTCGTAATTCGTAATTCGTAATTTTTACAGCACGCCTTGCATACTCCAAGGGCCGGTCCAATTGATGGTGACATCGGCCAATTTGCCGTGCCAGTCTTGCGTTTGATCTTCAAAAAAGACCAATTTATTTTGTGGGGTACGCCCACGCCATTTGCCTTTATGCTGCCCGTCAACCAAAATTTGGATGCGTTGCCCCATAAACTTCTCATTAATTTGGGCTGTAATGCGAGCATGTTGGGCCTCAAGCACCTTCAAACGGCGGTCTTTTTCAGCTTCGGGTACATCATCAACCAAATTGCGCGATGCGCTAGTATGTGGGCGGGTG
>CAZLOF010000091.1:0-11167 GCA_964560745.1 uncultured Thermoflexus sp. | reverse complement strand
GTGCCATGGTTACAAGCCCGTAGCGGTAAAGCTGGAGTCTTGTCGTTTTTTCAATATTTGGGCACAAAAACAAATTTGTTGGATTTTCAGATTTTGGGATTAATGGAAGGCCAAAATCAAGTCGCTGTCGAGTTCATAATCGAGATCGAAATGCTGGAATTTGGAACGCGCTATCGCGATGAAGAAATCCATTTATGGACCTTTAATGACGCAGGCAAAGTGATTCGACTGCGTCATTACACCGACACCGCCAAACACTTGGCGGCTGCAAAAATGAGCACTTAAGGCTTAGGTGTCAATTTCAAAAATGCCGATGACCCCCAGCCGAGGGTGTTATCTTTATCACGCAACTGATACCAGGTAATACCGTCGGCTTGTACTGGCCCCCCAACCACTGGGTAAACACCGCCTTCGGGTAATCCGCGCAAGCGCTGCCCATTGCGGGCGGGGTCTTTACGAAAATTTAAGCCATCGGGGCCAGTATCAACCACGCGCACAAATGTGCCCACCCCAATTTGCCCAGCAGCCGGGGTTGGGTATGGCGTAGGTGCAGGCGTTGGCGTATCGGCGGGGGCAACATAGGGTGTCGCTGTAGCTGGAACACGCGAAGCCGAAGTTGGCGTAACCAATGGGCGCGTTGGCGTGGCCTGTGGCCGCCCAAAGATCGACAATTGCGGAATCTGAGGTAATTGCGGCATGTTGCGATTAAGAAATGAGGCACCAATGCCACACGCAAATAATGACAATGCCAAACTCACCAATGCTGGGATAATGACAGGGGATCGGCGCGGCGGCTCGGGGCGGGGTGGTCGTGGCAAACGGGTGAAGGGCTTAAGGTCTTCTTCCCATTGCACGGCTTTGTTATCGACATTTCTCATGCCACCACGGCGGTCGGGTCTTTGCTGAACAGACATTAATGACAATTATAATTTCCCTTGATCATGAAATACATTACAACTGTCTTAGATAAAACATTCACGATTGATATTAATCGTGAAAACGAAGTAATTCTTAATGGTGTACCCCGCCCAATCGACCTACGCGCCATCAATAAAGAAGGTGGTGCAGACAAGAGCGCCAATGACGGCATGTACTCGATCTTGATCGATAACAAGTCATATGAAGTGTTGGTCGAAGAAGTTGATGGTGAATACCGTGTCTTAATTGATGGTGTTTTGTATCCGATTAAGGTGATGGACGAACGCGCCAAACGGTTGGCCGAAGCCGCCGGGGCCTTTGCCACAGCCGGTGGCGACACCAACATTAAATCGCCAATGCCCGGCTTAATTGTAGCAGTGCCAGTTGCCATAGGCGATGTGGTGCAAAAAGGCCAAGTCATTGTGGTGCTTGAATCGATGAAAATGGAAAACGAAATCAAGTCACCCCGTGAAGGCACAATTAGCGCCATTAAAATTACGCCGCGCCAAACAGTTGAGCAAGGCCAACTTATGATTGTCATTAGCTGAGTTGAACGTCGATTTTCTTGCCGCCATTGGCGGTCACCCACTCGTGGCCGAAATTTTATGGCAACGTGGTTATACCACTGTGCAAGCTGCCCAAGCATTTCTTGACCCCACAGCATATGTGCCAGCGCCATATCATAATTTGCCCGATATCGCCATTGCGATTGCGCGGCTGCAAAAAGCCATTGCTCAGCGCGAATTGATCCGTATTTGGGGCGATTTCGATGTTGATGGACAAACCTCAACCAGCCTGCTCTTGCTTGGGCTACGCGAGCTTGGGGCGCTGGTTGACTATACCATCCCAGATCGCGCCACCCAAAATCATGGGCTAAATGCTGATGGGTTGCGAAAGGCCGTTGCTGATGGGGTGCGTGTTTTATTAACATGTGACTGCGCCGTCACCGATTTTGATGAAGTGGCGTTAGCGCGTGAATTAGGACTCGATGTCATCATTAGCGATCATCATGATTTGGCATACGATGACCTTGGCAACCCGCGTTTGCCCGCGGCAAACGCCATTCTAAACCCCAAACGTTTGCCACCCACCCACCCATTAGCCAGCTTACCCGGCGTGGGCGTGGCCTACAAGTTGGTGGAGGGCCTCGCCGCCAACCAACAAACAAGCATTCATATCACATCGCTGCTCGATTTGGTGGCGCTAGGCATTATTTGCGATGTCGCCGAACAACAAGGCGACACCCGCTATTTATTGCAATGTGGCTTGGCTCAATTGCGCAGCAACCCGCGTTTAGGCATACGGCAATTATTACAAGCCAGTGGCCTAAACGCCGAGCAATTAGATGCCGAAGGTATTGGCTACCAAATTGGCCCTCGGCTTAATTCGGCTGGACGGCTCGATACAGCTTCATTATCTGTTGATCTGCTCACAGCAACCGACCCGACACAAACCAAAGCATTAGCCGCTCGTATTGAAGAGTTAAATCAAGAACGCAAAATTTTGCAACGCAAAGTGGATGACGAAGCATTAGGCGTGTTGACCCAACAACCCAATTTGGGCGACGAAAACATTATTGTATTGTCAATGACGGGATGGCCGCCCAGCGTATTAGGAGTGGTTGCGTCCAGTATTTCTCAACGTTTTCAAAAGCCCGCCATTTTAATTTCGATTCCGGCTTTAGGGTCTGAGGATGGGGAGCAAAAAGTCTTGGCGCGTGGCTCGGCCCGCAGTTTTGGCGATATCGACATTCACGCTGCAATTGCATCACAGGCTGATCTGATTGAAAGTAGTGGTGGTCACCCAATGGCCGCTGGGTTTTCAATTCGCCCAGAACATATTAACGCTTTTCGCAAACAAATTTGCGCTTATGTTGCCCAAAATTCACCTAAATCATATGCAAAGCGACAAACATCGATTTATGATATTGCGTGGAAGGATGTATCTTTAGCGTTATGTAACGATTTGGAGCGTTTAGCCCCATTTGGCGCAGGCAACCCCCGACCTGTTTTACGCAGCAAAAATATCATTGTGGCCCGTGCCGAGCCACTTGGCAGCGATGGCAAACATCAGGCCTTGTTTTTAAAAGATGAAACAGGGCATATGGCGCGGGCGCTGTGGTGGCGTAGCACAGGGCAAAATTTGCCCAATGCCGATACGCCATGCGATGTCGTATTTACAGTTCAACATAACTGGTATCGGGGAAAAGTGTCGCTCACCATTACCTTACAAGAATTTCGGCAACAAAACGATGAAGCGCTATTAACAACACAATTAACATTAATTGATGAAACCACTCCAATTGTTCTGGCCGAAGTGCCCGAAACAGTTTCAGTGGGGCGTATCTCTACCCATTTTCGAATCTTAGATTATCGTTATGCCGAGAACCCGGCTCAAATGTGGCAAGCATTGGTAAATGAATATAGCGAGGCAAATATTGCTCGCTTTGGCGATTTTAGTGGCTTAAATGCCTTAAATGATCAGCGCGATGATGCGCATTTAAAAGCCGATTTGCTGATGCCGCGCCCCGTGTTAGCCATTGCCGCCGCCCCAGCCGGGCCAGATGAGTTGCGGGCGCTACTGGCACAAACAACCCCACAAGTGATCGCCTTATTTGCGCAGCAGGGCACCAATGATCAAGATCAACACGATGTTTTGATGCGGGCCATTAAGGGCATGGTGAAAGTGGCTGAAAAACGTGGAGACCATTTAGAAGATACGGCGGTTATTGAACGGATGGCGTGGCGAGTCAGGCATCGCCCCGCCACAATTGTGGCGGGTATCGCTGAAATTTTGGGTGTTCACAAAACACCCAGCGCAACTTTAAATTTTTTGCTGGAAGAAACGCGGGCATATCGTCATTATTTTTATACCGCACCAGCAACGGCAGTGCTGGCAAAAAATGGCACACCGTCAAAATGACGGCGTGCCAAAACATTAACGCGCAGAATCGACAAAAGCGCGAAACAAATTCATCATATCGTCACGTCCTGCCGCCATATCTTCAGGATGCCATTGCACCCCAAGCGAAAATCGCTTATTTGGCATCTCAAACGATTCAATGATGCCATCGGGTGAGGTCGAAGTCGGCACAAACCCATCAGCCATACGTTTAACCGATTGATGATGAAAGCTATTAACCCCCGCCTCTGGCACGCCGATGATTTGGGCAATACGTGAGCCAGCCGCAAATTGCGCCGTATGAGAAACCCCATCGCGCGGTGGGTCTGGGTTAATGGCGTAAGCCGAATGCACCAAATCGGTTTGCCATTGCGATGGAATATCTTGGATGAGCGTGCCCCCCATAGCGACATTCATCATTTGCATCCCTCGGCAAATGCCAAATACAGCTTTATCATCGGCAACCGCCCATTGGGTGAGCAAAATTTCGGCACGGTCACGGTCATCATCTATACCAGCGGTTTTATCGTGTTTGGGTTCGCCAAACAGTTGCGGGTCACAATCACTGCCGCCAGCCAACAAAATACCATCACACATTTCATAAAAATGTCGAATCGCATCATTACTGAGGGCAACTGGCATGAGAAACGGGGCAGCGCCTGCCGCGATCAGCGAATGAACATAATTTTTGCTCATGCTATAACGCAGGTTCCCATGTTGAATAGGGGTCGGAATAAGAATGATCGGGGTTTTACTTGACATAGCGCGAAATGATAGCAGAGTTATAGCTGGGTTGGTGAGCAGACTAAAATAACGACTCGCCCAATGAGAGCAAATTCCTAAAAGATGACGGGGCGACAATGAAATCGGCGAAATCTTTTATCAACTTGGAAACTGCTCTAATAAAAAAAGAGAATGTATGAATGATTTTGCGCGTAAATTGCGTTTATGGGGGGCAGCCGAAGTCTTGTTGCTGATCATGAGCATTGCATTTGAAAGTTTTGCCCATGCGCAAGAATATTTTGGGGCAGCTTTACCCGCACCACAATCGGGTATCATCTTTGGCGGCTTGATCGTGTTTTTGGCTGTAGCATGGGTCATCGCCAGCCAACCCAATGCCTCGCATACCATTAACCCAAGCCATAGCATGTTGATCGTAGCGCTGGCTTGGTTACTCACTTCACGTTTTTTACACTTCATCAGCCCAGCAGGTGATGGCTGGCGCTGGCTCACGATTGGCCTTTTTGTCGTGTTTTGTGGTTTATGGTGGCTAAAACAGCCTTACTGGGCTATCTTACTCGCCGTCCTCCTTGGCTGCGGCATCCGCTTATATCTCTTTTCAATCAAACCCATTCACCCCGATTTAGGTGACATGCAGCCCCTAGTCTTGTTGGCGCTCGATAAATTTACCCATTTTGAATCGCCATATCGCCTGTATTCAATGCCTTGGGAGTTGCCATTGACTTATTTGCCGATCACATGGCTGGCTTATTTACCGGCATTTGCGGCAAAATCAGACATTCGCCTCACCAATTTAATCGCCGATTTATGCATTGGGGCAACACTTTACTTTTTGCCAAACCCACAAAAACAGCGTAAATCGCTCATGTTATGGTGGGCTTTTATCTTTTTTATCCCCATTTTTAGCGAATATGCCCAAAACGCAACCAGCCAAATTTTTTGGCTCTTACTGGCGTTTGTATTATTGGCTTTGGCGCACCGGCGCAATGACTGGGCTGCCATATTTTTAGGATTAGGTTTAGCCGCGTCGCCATTTGTCGCGATAGCTGCAATTTTTATCGGCTTATATTGGCTAAAGCACTATAAATGGCAGCAAGTGGCGGCTTGGGTCGGTATGATTGGCATGATTGTGTTAGGTATTGTGTTGCCCTTTGTCATTGTCTCGCCCAATGAATTCTTTTTTGGCATTTTCCAGTGGTTTAATGACACCACGTTATATTCACAAAAAGTTTGGCGCGTAGGCTATTTAGGCACACAACCCAGCCTATCGGTCATTTTTTGGAATCTGAATTTGCAAAATTGGCTCAAGGTTGTGCAAATCGGACTATTATCGACACTTAGCCTTATTTATTGGCGACAAGGGGCGATCTTAAAAGCGTTACCGGCGTTTATCACCGCTGCATTTTTGCTATTTGTAGCCTTTAATACCGTGGTATGGACTTATTATTATTTTGTGGCGTTTGTAACGGGTTTATTTGCCTTGGCGTATCGAGGGTTAAAAACCTCCTCTCAATAAACAGTGAAAATAAAAACAAATTTTCGCCGACCGCACTATCACTTCGTGGTTAGAGACGGCTCTCAAATATTTAAAACCGAACTCCATCCGCCATAACCATCTTCGATCATCTCCAAATTTTCAGGGTCGTGCATCCATGTTTTTTGGTCGATGAGAAATTTATAGCGATACGATCCCTTGGCCGGAAGGATGGCATTAAGTTGCCATGCCCCATCTGCAACCTGATGCATTGGGTTAGCATCGGGTTGCCAATCATTAAACGACCCCACAACTGATACCTGTTGTGCAGTTGCATGGCAAAACGCAAAAATAATAGTTTCGTTGCCCAACACTGGCGAGTGTTGGCTTTTGCGCAGCTTATGTTGGCTAAACCGCAATGCCTGCGCCACAGCCGCAGCACCATTCACCACCCCATGCCCTTGTTGTTTGCGCGGTATACCATCTAAAGGCACAGCCGTATCCATCAGAATTTTTTTAATTTGTTTTGGGGTGAGATGCGGGTTGGCCTCAAGCATTTGCGCCACAATAGATGACACAATCGGGGTTGCCATCGACGTACCATCGACATGTTGATAATGTCGATGAATGAGCTTGTCTTCATTCATACGCCCACGAATAGCACGCCGAATAACGTCGGGGGGTTGTAGCACAATATCTTTACTAAATCGCGCTTTTGAATATTTTGTGGTCAACGTATCCAATAAATTGGCATCGCTGGTTTCATATAAATCCCACAAAAATTGGCTTTGCTCATGCGTTGGTGTATCAACCACCATTGGGGCAGCCACCCAAATGGCGGGTGCAATCACATCAGGTTTATGGCGGTCGCCACATGTGCCCCAATTTGAGCGATACATCCCATACAAACTACGGTCTAATGAGTTTTGATCATCGACCCCGCCCACTGTAATCGCAGACGGGGCGCTGGCTGGCGGCATCACATGCGATTCTCCACCATTGCCCGACGCACACACAATTGTCAGCCCCAATTCACTGGCTTCTTCAACCAATTCTTCAAGCGGGGTTAAGGTTTTATCACAGTCGATATCTCCCCCCAACGAAATGCTCACCACCCGAATATCATATTTTTCGTGATGATCGACAACCCATGTCAAAGACCGCAAAATATCGGCCTCAGAAATACGCCCCCGGCGATAACCAGTCTTGACCAAAACCGTGTTGGCATCGGGCGCAAGCCCACGATACAAGCCATCCGACATATGTCCGTTTCCCACACCAACGCTGCTTACCATTGTGCCATGCCAACTCGAACTTGTCGGCTCTTCAAATTCACGCTTTACAACCACACGTGCGCCAGTAGCATCGGCATAACACTTGATCCGGTTAATAGGTTGGGTTAAGTCTGGGTGTGGTGTAAAACCCGAATCGAGAAAAGCAATGGTAACCCCTTTGCCTGTAAAATGCGGATGAGACCGCATTCGCAGTGGGGTTGGTAACAAATAGGCTTGGTCGCGTGAGGGGACAGGGAAGGGCAGCCCTAGTTCATATTGCAGGCCAACTGTGCCGCGCCGTCGTTCTTCAAGTCGGGCATGATCAACCACTTGTATGACACACTCGGGGCAAACATCGTCACCTTCGTTCCAAAATGCGAAGTTTGCTTTAAGCGTGCGCAATACATTTGGTTGTAAATCGTGTTTAAATTCAGCAATAGCGGGGTGAACAGCACGTCCACAAAGACAACAATTTGACAAAAGCCTAACGAATGGTGAAAGATGCGCAACATGCACGACATGTCACGCATCTTTCATAACTTTACTCCTGTGGCTCCATACCGTCATCTTCGCCGATTTCGGGCGTAGTTACTTGAACGGCGCTGGCCGCCAAACCAGTGGCAATGCTACCACGCACTGCCGCCTCCATTCGATTTGCAATTTCTGGATGGTCTTTCAGATAAGCTTTTGTATTCTCACGGCCTTGTCCAATTCGGTTTCCTTCATAAAAAAAGAAAGTGCCTCGTTTTTCAAGAATATTTAAACTGGTCGCTACATCGATCATATCGCCAATAAAGCTGATGCCCTCGTTATACATAATGTCAAATTCACATTCACGAAAGGGCGCAGCCACCTTGTTTTTGGTGACACGCACACGAGTGCGGCTACCCGTCACATCGCCGCCAGTTTTAATCGATTGAATCCGACGCACATCTAAACGGACACTGGCATAAAACTTCAGTGCCATACCGCCAGTCGTAGTCTCAGGATTTCCAAACATAATACCAATTTTTTGGCGCAATTGATTGGTAAATAGCACTGTCGTATTGGTTTGTTTGATAATGCCAGATAAGCGGCGCAAGGCCTTGCTCATCAAACGCGCCTGCATCCCCGGTTGGGCATCAGTAATCTCGCCCTCGATTTCGGCTTTGGGCACCAACGCGGCTACAGAGTCAATCACGACAATATCGACGGCATTCGAGCGAATGAGTTGCTCGGCGATATCAAACGCCTGTTCGCCGGTATCAGGTTGGCTAATGAGCAAGTTATCCACATCCACCCCACAACGTGCGGCATATTGTGGGTCAAGTGCATGTTCCATATCGATATAAGCCGCAACCCCGCCACGTTTTTGCGATTGCGCAACAATATGTTGGCAAATGGTGGTTTTGCCAGAGGATTCTGGCCCATATATCTCGGTGATTCGGCCCCGTGGCACCCCACCTACGCCCAAGGCAATATCGAGTGCCAAGCTACCAGTTGGCAAGACATCGACAACCATATGACGCGCTTGCCCTAAACGCATGACTGCGCCATCACCATGTGCCTTCAAAATTGATGCCAGCGCTACATCGAGCGCTTTCTTTTTACCCTCTCCGGCTGCTGCTGCCGCCGCTATTGCTGCTGCTGATGCCATTTATAAATCTCCTTAAGAACTTTTGTTCTGAGTGCTAATTATAACTCAAATCTGCCCAAAATTTCGCATATCCGATAAACATATAAACGTATTCTGTAAGGGGCAAAACAGGTGAGATTTAAATAAGAAAAATTGTCACAAACTCTAAGCAAAATCTGTTATTGACCATGATATATACCGTGATAGTGGTATGCCACAATAACGACAGGTTAAAAACCCGCTGCCAGTTCATCATATATTCACAGATGAATCAAGGCTGGCAGCTACTCTGACTCACGTGACTATCAAACATCGCAAATCCACGAGTCGTTTATTAATATATACGGCTGGGGCTACCATCCTATTAGCAGGCTGTGCGCCAATAAATCGTGCTTCCACAGCATTGGGTGATTTGCGGCATATCTTACAAGGGACACCTTACCCAGTCGCAACCTCAACCCCGGTTGCAAAAACAACTGCACCAGTCTTATCTGCACAAGCAACAGGAACCTTAGTTTCCCCATTAGCAACCTTTACACCGGTCCCAACAGTCATTTTGCCCACAGTCCCGCCCCCTCCCGGCTACCCCAAAAATCAACCTTGGCCGCCCATTGCCCCAACATCTTCGCCTAATGGTGCTGGCAATATCGTTGCAACGCCCATACCAACGCTTTCGGGGGCAAGTGGGGCCGTTCCGCCACCTTCAATTATGACAGGAACCCCAATCGCCTTGGGGCCAACTCAACCCGTTAGCGCAGATGCCGCCCGTTTGGTTGGGTCATTTCGGTTAGCTTTTCCAAATATTGTCGGGCTGACTGGTAAAGCACGCTTACGGGTAGCAAAGTTAAATCAGGCTGAAAATACACCTGTCAATTTAGAAGCAGATTTCCCATTAGAGTTCTCAGCAATGACAACTGGGGCACATTTAGTTGCATTGTTGCCCTCACCAGATGGACAACTGATTATTGCTGAAACATTATCACATATTGCTTCCGATTTTACGATTATTGATACCAACACCCGATTTTCACGTCCATTAAAAGTGCCAACAGATACGAGTCCGGCCCCCGCGCGGTTTTTAGCGTGGTCAACCGACAGTCAACGCGCTATTATTCAAACGAACAATGAAAATCTGACCGATTCAGTCGTGGTAATCAATTTAAGCGATGCATCCGAATCACCCTTTGAGTATCCGGTAGCAGCCAATGATGCCACCCGTTTAGCGGCGGTGGCTTATTCGCCCGATGGCAAACAATTAGCCGATGTGATTTTGCAACCCAATTCATTTACCTTTGAGTTGGCTTTGCGGCCCGCAGCAAGCAACAATTTAACTGGGCGCACAGTTATAAAACAAATTGCCAATGTTGCTGACGTAGTTGAACGCAGCCTGCAATGGTCGCCAGATGGTAAAAAGCTGGCTTGGATCATGAATGTGCAAACAGGGACAAATTACAAAATTAGCACCCAACAAACCGAGCTATGGGTTTCAGACCTTTTAAGCGGTGAAACCAAACGGCTGGCGATCTTGGGAAAAGGCGTTGCTTATAACCATGTGCCTGTATGGACCCCAAACAGCAAAGAAGTTATTGCGATTGTGGTTGATACGATAACAGATCAGCGTGATACCGCCAACAATATCAAACGCTTTAATGTAAGCACAGCGGCTGTGCAAAATTTAACAGACTTTAAGTCAACTCGTATTTCAAATTTGAGTTGGTCGCGTGATAGCTTAAATTTAACCTTTAGTGTTTTAAAAGATGGGGGATTGTCTGGTGAGATTTGGTTTACAGATATACAGGGTGTAAACAAGCAATTGCTGGTTTCATCGACACCGCCTAACGCTCCTTTTGCTTGGTTGCCATAATGGGACTAAAAATAAACCTATATCGTCGATTTGCCGGGCTGGGTGCTGCCGCTTTGCTAGGCGGGGCACAATTTATTGCTGCACATACCCTTATTGCAGTCAATGACCCATCGCGTCAGCAGGCCCAAGCAACCGTATCACCAACCACTGTAGATGTGGCTTTTCGCACCCCTGTGCCAACCCCTATCCCATTTACACTGCAAATGCCATTTGAAGGCAAACCCAGATTAACCTCCTATTTTGATCATAATACGCCAAATTACACGCGCAATGGTCAAGTCGTTATTTATACTGGCGATTCGTCTTTTGATTGTGACCCCTATTGCTATGATGGGCATTCTGGGTTAGATTATGGAATGGTTGTAGGGACGCCTTTATTC
>CAZLOF010000090.1:10926-11233 GCA_964560745.1 uncultured Thermoflexus sp. | reverse complement strand
ATCGCATCGCATCACCTCATTTTTTCGCTATTTTTAACTTTATACATTGTATGCTCGAAAAAGTGTAATAGCAATTAAAATAAATTTATGCCGAAATAAGGGTAAAAATTGAGGAAAAGCCAATTACACTATCCCTCCGCAAAGGGCCAGATTGTTGGTCTATGCTTGCTGAGGGATAGTGTAATTGGCGAAAATCTCATTTTTAGATGAGACACTAGAAAAATAAAAAACTCGACTTATCAAGTCGAGTTTTTTATATGAGCCGCAAAGGAATCGAACCTTTAACCTAATGATTAAGAGTCATTTG
>CAZLOF010000090.1:0-10916 GCA_964560745.1 uncultured Thermoflexus sp. | reverse complement strand
GCTCTGCCAATTGAGCTAGCGGCCCATGCTTACTAGCGGCAAGAAGTATACCATAGCCGAAGCCATTTTTGAGAAAATTTAAAGTTGAGATTTTTGTAGCCAGCCTTCTAATTTTGCTTTTATGGCAGGCCACTCATCGTCAATGATGCTATACATGATCGAATTGCGTTGATGACCATCGGGCATACGTTTATTTTTGCGCATAATGCCCTCGCGCACCGCCCCCAGTCGTTCGATGGCGCGTTGTGAACGCTCATTGCGCACATCTGACTGAATTTGCACCCGTTGGCAAGCAAACACCTCGAACGCATGGCGTAATAACAAGTATTTTGCCTCGGTATTAACGGCACTACGACGATATTCTTTGCCATACCAGGTGCCGCCAATTTCTACCCCATAATTGCTGCGATCGACACTAATATAACGGGTCATGCCGATGGGTTGGTTGCTGGTTTGATGAAAGACGGTGTAGCATAAATCGCTGCCAGTTTCTTGTTTGCGTAGTAACCCCGAAATCATATTTTGCAATTTTTCGAGGGTGTTGATATTGCCGTAAGGGATATATAACCAGATTTCTGGCTCTAAGGCATGGGGCAATAGCCCTTCGGCATGGGCTAGGCTGAGTGGTTCGAGGCGAACATGCGTGCCAATTAATGAGACATGCGGGGTGAACATCATGGGAATTTTGGATTTTGGATTGCGAATTGAGGATTAAGAATTTAAGCAGGCGGCGAGGTGATTTGTTTCACGCGTAATTCGGCTTGGTCGAGGTGTTGGGCACAATGGGCAGCCAATTGTTGCCCACGTGTGTGTAATTCGAGTGCTTGTTCGAGCGGTAAATCGCCTTGTTCCATTTGGGCTACCAATTGTTCTAATTCGTGGTAGGCGCTTTCAAAGCTTAACTCAGCGATATTGCTGGTATCGC
Source organism: uncultured Thermoflexus sp. (assembly GCA_964560745.1). Taxonomy (GTDB): domain Bacteria; phylum Chloroflexota; class Anaerolineae; order J036; family Brachytrichaceae; genus AQU-03. The sequence continues at coordinate 9,991 of CAZLOF010000090.1, read as the reverse complement.
TGGTCGCCGTTTTTTTATCTTTTGTTTCTTGTTTTTTGCTCATTGTGCTAGTATGATACGATATCGGCTTGGGGGTGAATGTGTCCCGGTGGATGCCCCGGTCTTCAAAACCGGTGGCAGCCTGCTCGGCAGGCTGCGGTGAGTTCGACTCTCATTCTCCCCCGCTCTTAATAATGGTTAATGGTCAATGATTAATGGTTAATGAATGATTATGTTTTTCATTAACCATTAACCATTAACCATTAACCATTAACCATTAACCATTAACCATTAACTGATGATTGGCAAAATTTTGCGTGCAAATACGCGCGCCTTTGTATTTGGGGCTAAGTTGCCCCGTAACGATGTGCCTATTTTTGGCTCATTGGTCAAGACCCGTATTCAATATCGTGCCGCCACTGTATTTGGGTTGGTTTACGACATCGTGATTCAAGATGATGGCATGACCAAATTATTATCGGTGGCCGATGATGTGCGGCCTGAAGATATTGAATGGCAGCGCAATCGGCGTGTGCCGGTCGAGGCCAGTGTGTTGTGCGTGGGGTATCAAGAGGGCGAAAAACCCATTCGCCAAAGCCTGCCGGCCCAGCCGCCGATTATTTTAGATGAAGTGCAGCAATGTAGCGAGGCTGAAATGGTGGCTTTTACCGAGCATTTGCTCTATCTCAGACTCATTCTCGAAGCCCGTGATGCCCCCACCGATGAATTATTGGCGGCCAATATTCGTTTTGCGGCAGAGGCCCGCCCAAGCGATAGCGCCCGTGATGCGTTTACAGTGCGGGCAGGGCGCGAGCTGACCCGTTTAATTGCAACCGATGGCACACGGTTAGAAGGTCTATTGCGGCGCATTTGTGGTTGATCGGTCGTGATTGAGGTTGTTTTGGCTTTGGTAATCAGTTTATTAGCTGGCGATTACGTATAATTGCGGCTGAATGTTTGCTCGTGGTTGGTGTGTTTTTGTAATGGGATGTGGGCTTGTGTTGTCGGCTTGTTCGCTTGAGACATTGCCTAGCACGCCGAATATTGTGATCCCACAGGTGACGGTTTATGTTAGCCCGGGCGCAACCATTTACCCAACTGTTGCCGCGACTTTGTTTGTTACCGTTTCGCCACCTCGCCCACAGTCGCCCACACCCATCCCGACCGCAACTCGCACACCACTGCCGACTGCTACCCCAACCAATACGCCTATTCCTACCGCCACTATTTCACCATTTGCAGTGCGGGTGAATGGTATTGGAATTACCAAAGAACGGGTGGCGACTGAACTACAACGCCAAATTGCTGCCAACCCCGAACAGTATCGTAGTGATAGCAAAGAATATGCCCAATTGGCGGCACGGTTGCGCGAATCTGTGCTTGATTCATTGGTTGAGCAAGCGTTGATTGTAAATATTGCGACCCAAAATGGGATTAAGGTAACGCTTGAAGATGTCGATAAGGCCTTAGATGAGCTAATTAAGACTCGCGGGGGGCGTAAGGCGTTTGAGGCGTGGCTTAAGACTTATCGGCAAACCGAGCAAGACATGCAAGACGTATTGCAACGGCAGTTATTGGCGCAAGCCGTGCGAAATTGGGTATTGAAAGATTTTAAAACCAGTGTTGAATATGTGCGGGCGGCGCATATTGTGGTGGCGAGCGATGCTGAGGCGAAGCGTGTTTTGGCGCGTTTGCCCCGCGAAGATTTTGGTCAGTTGGCACAAACGGTGTCGCTCGATATTACATCACGCGGGTCGGGCGGCGATTTGGGTTGGTTTGCGCGTGGCACAGGGGCCATTGTTTGGCCCGAAGTTGAAGATGCCGCGTTTAAATTAGGGCCAAATCAATTGAGCCAAGTGGTGCGTAGCCCAATTGGGTTTCATATTATTAAGGTGATGGCAAAAGAAACCCGTGAATTAAGCACCGATGATGCGGCTAAGCTTCAACAAGCGATGTTGGAAGAATGGATGAATAAGTTAAAATCGAGTGCGAAAATTGAAAAATTCCCATAATTTAACATATATAGGGGCAATTCTAAAAGCGCAATGCCAAAATCAGTTTTACCAATTGTTTAAGCAACATTTAAAATCTAATGCAAAACCTCGACGATCTTCAAACTTATGTAACGCTAGACCCGCAGCGGGCTTATCGACGCGCACTTGATTTACCCCACGAAATTGAAATGGCTTATGCAGCAGGGAAAGCTATGCCAGTGGTGTTGCCAAATCTTGCTTTTCAGCATGTGATTGTGGCGGGGATGGGCGGGGCTGGCATGGGCGGCGATTTGGTGTGTGGGTTGGTGCAACCGCAATTACCTATTCCTATGCAAGTATTGCATGGCTATGATTTGCCAGCTTACGCTGGGGCAAACACATTGTTTATTGCTTGTTCATATTCTGGCAATACCGAGGAAGTGTTGAATGCGACAACGCAGGCACTGACCAAAGGTTGCTGCGTGGTGGTGATAGCAAAAGGGGGCAAATTGGCGCAATTGACCAAGACCCATCATTTGCCTTTACTAAAGATTGTTTCAGATGACCCGGCAGGTGAGGTGATTGGCTGGATGACAGCGGGTTTGTTGGGTGTTTTGGTGGCGGTTGGATTGCTGGCTGATATGGAGGCAGATGTCGCTGAAACCGTGACTGTCTTAAATCAAGCAAATATTGCGCTTAATATCGAATCGCCAGCACGGCGTAACCCGGCTAAGCGTATTGCAGGGCAATTTATGGATCGTTTGCCCATTATTTATGGGGCTGGGTTGACCGCCGCCGTGGCGCAGCGCTGGAAAACCATGTTGAACAGCTATGCCAAAATGTTGGCAAGTGTTGACATATTGCCAGAATTGAATCATAACGCGATTGAAGGTTATGAACATAGCGCCGAGGTGTGGCGGCGTAGCATTGTTTTGCAATTGCGCAGCGCTTATGACCCTGTGCGTGTTTCGCAACGTTTTGACCTCACCACGCAATTTTTGCTCGAGGCGGGTGTTAATCAGGATACAGTGCGAGGCAAAGGCAATAGTGCATTGGCACAACTGTTTTCATTGGTGCTGTTTGGCGATTGGGTGGCCTATTACACCGCCATCATTAGCGGCCTCGATCCAATTATTGAAGAACGTATTCCAAAATTTAAAGAAACCCTAAGCAAAGGATGAAAGATGAAAGATGCCTTTATCCTTCATCCTTCATCCTTCATCCTTTTTATGTCAAGCCCATCAACCCAACAACATCATGAAATTGCCGCCAAACAGGGGGTAATTTCGGTTGCCATTATTACCGTTAGCGATACCCGTACCCGTGAGAATGATACGGGCGGCGATTTAATTGCCGAACGCATTACCACTGGTGGTCATCGCGTTGCTTTTCGCGCTATTGTTAAAGATGAGCCAAGCCAAATTACGGCGTTGCTCGATCAAATTGTTAATGAAACGGATGCGCGGATGCTGCTATTTACCGGTGGCACTGGCATTGCCCCGCGTGACACAACCTATGACGCATTGTCGCGTAAGCTTGAAAAAGTAATGCCGGGTTTCGGTGAGTTGTTTCGCATGTTAAGCTTTGCCGAGGTTGGTGCAGCGGCAATGTTGTCACGGGCCACTGCCGGTACTTATCGTGGGCGGCTGATCTTCTCGATGCCGGGTTCGCCTAATGCGGTGCAGGTGGCGATGGATAAGTTGATTATGCCCGAAATTCAACATTTGGCGTGGGAAGTGGTGCGGTAGAAAGTAGAAAGTGTTGAGTGCTGAGTGCTGAGTGCTGAGTAGAAAGTGTTAAGTATCAAACACTCAGCACTTTCTACTTAGCACTTATAACTTAGCATTTAGCACTTTTTTATGAAAATAGCTTACCTGACGATGGGGTTTCCAGACCCTAGTGACGCAGCCAATGGTATTTTTCGTAAAGTGCTTGGGCAAATGAGCTATTGGCGGCAGGCTGGGCATGATGTGCATTGGTATGCGCTGTCGAGCAACCCCAATTTAAGCAGCGAGCTAAAAAATGTGCCATTTACGCCGTTGTGGTCGGCTCCTAGCCATAGTGGACGTTTTCGCGTCTCTCCGAGTATTTTTCGGCGCATGGTTGATGCAGCACCAGATATGGTGTATATGCGGTTTGGATCGTATTACCCACGTCAAGCCTGGATGATGAAGCAAATACCGACATTTTTGGAGTTAAATAGTGATGATTTAAGTGAGTATCGCGCCATGTTGCCGCGTTATCAATTTTTGTTTCACACATTAACGCGAGCGTGGAGCTTGAATGCGGCGGCTGGTTTGGTAGCAACGACACATGCCATTGCCCGCCGATTTGTGCAATTTAATAAACCCACCTTGGTCATGGCGAATTCGATCGATATGAGCCAATATGCGCGGTTGCCAGCACCCCATAACCCGCAACCCCGCTTAATTTTTATTGCGCTTAACCATGCGCCTTGGAATGGGGTTGAATCTGTGGTTGATCTTGCGCGGGCGTTTCCGACATGGCATATTGATGTGATTGGACAAACGGGACTAGAGAAACAAACCGGTTTGCCCGCCAATATTACATTGCATGGTTTATTAACAAAACAAAAATATGATGGGTTAATGCACACCGCCGATATCGCCATTGGCACAATGGCGTTGCATCGCAAACAAATGGATGAGGCTTGCGCTCTTAAAGTGCGCGAATATTTTGCTTATGGCTTGCCGATGATTCTGGCTTATACCGATACCGATTTTCCAGAGGGCGCACCATTTATGTTGCAATTGCCCAATACCGACAATAATGTGTTGCCGAATGTCGCTAAGATCGAAGCATTTGTGCAAGCATGGAAGGGCCGACGTGTGCCCTATGAGGCGGTTAAGCACATTGATACACCAGTTAAAGAGGCGCAGCGATTGGCATTTTTTGAACAGACTTTGCAGCTAAAGTGATTTTGTCATGAAAATCGTCTACATCGTCACCGTCCCCATTACTGCCAAGGCGTTTTTGGTGGGGCATTTGTCTTATTTGCGTGAGCAGGGGCACGAAGTCATCCTCATTACCTCGCCCGACCCACTGCTTGACCAAGTTGGGGCACAAGAAGGTGTAACGGTGATTGGTGTGCCAATGCAGCGTGAAATATCGCCATTGGCAGATGCAAAATCGTTGTGGCAATTGTGGCGGGTATTACGCGACATTAAGCCCGACGCGGTCACGGCTGGCACGCCCAAAGCGGGTTTGTTGGGCATGATCGCATCGTGGCTATTGGGTGTGCCATTGCGCACCTATGTTTTGCATGGGCTGCGACTCGAAACATTGCATGGCCTGCGCCGCCGGATTATGACTTTTACCGAACGCATTTGTGTGGCGTGTGCGCACAAAGTGGTGTGTGTTAGCCAAAGTTTGCGTCAAAAATACATTGATGAAGGCTTTGCCGATGCCAGCAAAACCTTAGTGCTGGCCTCAGGCTCGGCCAGTGGGGTCATCGCCGAACGCCATTTGCCACGATCACTTGATCAAAATTGGCTGGCGTTGCGCCAACAATTGGGCATCCCCGCCGATGCGTTGGTGATTGGTTTTGTTGGGCGCTTTGTGCGCGACAAAGGCATCGGTGAATTGGTGGCGGCCTTCCAAGCCATTCGCAAGCGTCATCTGCAATGTTGTTTGTTGTTGATTGGCACCTTTGAAACGGGCGACCCGTTAGATGTGGCAGTGGTGCAATATTTGCAAGCCGCATTAGCCAACTCGGCACAATCGGGCGTATATGGCACTGGCTGGGTGGCTGATGTTGCGCCTTATTACCCGGTGATGGATGTGCTGGCGTTGCCAACGTATCGTGAAGGCTTTCCCATTTCGCCGCTCGAGGCTAGCATGTGCGAAGTGCCGGTCGTGGGCACATTGGCGACAGGTATGGTTGACGCAGTGGTAAATGGTAAGACTGGCCTGCTGGTTCCAATTGGTGATGTGACGGCGTTAACGAATGCGCTTTTACAGGTGTTAGAAAATGGTGAGTTACGGCAACAGTTGGGCGCGGCAGGCCGCCAACGGGCGCTGGCTTCGTTTTTGCCAAACCAAATTTGGCAAGCGTGGTGCGATTATTATCTTGCTTAGTAGGTTGATCAATCTAATTGAGATTATTTTCCTTGTCTAATCGGGATTATTTTCCTATTTGTTGAGGAATTTGCCTGTTGCAAACAGGATGGCTGCTTTTATACTATTTGTGTGGAGGTACTATGTCAGCAGAAAAAATCAAGGCGGATTATAGCCAGCTAACTGAAATTGCAAAGATATTTGACCAACAGGCAGATATTATTACTCAACAATTACAGAAGATCAAACAACAGACAGATAGACTGCAAAGCGGTGATTGGGAAGGTGTGGGTGCCACTGCATTTTTTACAGAAATGAATGATGTGATCTCAAGTTTTGATCGCTTAAGGTTGGCATTAACCCAAGCGGTAAAAGATTCATATCGTATTAGTCAACGTTTTAAGCAAGCTGAAGCTGATTCAGCTAAATTATTGTTGATGACAGGTGCGAATATTGTTAGGGGTGGTTTTGATACAAATACAACGAATGAAATTCCACATTCAAACCGTGCAAATGGGGTTCTAGATGATATTCAACCGAGCAGAAATAATCGATCGAGCCATGCAAATGGGGTTTTGGATGATATAACACCTAACGGTGGAGATACGCCTCCACCAAATCCAGCGGCACAATTACAACAAAGTCTTGAGCAGCAATATCACATTACAATTACAAAAGGTAATAAAGATTGGAGCAAAGAAGACCTTGAAGATTTACAAAAAGCGTTAGGACGGTTGAACGTACAAGAGAAGCAAAAAATCGCTGGAATGAAATTTGATCGCTGGGATAAGGTTGATAATTACCGAACGGCTCATCCAAAGGCAAAAATCCCTAAATCTACAGGAGGAGTAACAGATTTTGAGTCAGATGGGAAGACTCTGGTAATATCAATGCTCGACCAAGGATTTGATCACCCGCGCATGATGGGTACAGTCAAATATAATGCGCAAATAAAATATGGTGTTCCATTTGGTGTGTATAACATATTGCATGAAGTCGGTCATGCCCATGAATTTTCCGATCCATCTGAAGGAGTTTTAAAAGATTTTCAGAAAGCGATGGGAAATAAACCACCTATGACTGATTATGCAAAAACAGACTCGCATGAATCTTTTGCCGAAGCCTATGCTATTTATAAAGCAGATCCCAACTTTGTGAAGCAAAATTATCCTGATGTTTATCAATTTTTTCAGAATAATCAACATTTAAAACAAAACAAGAAGTAAAAGCCTTGTTAAAACCAACTAATTTAAAACTTTACTCCAACATAAAACCTTTGCCAAATTTTACTTTTTGCTTCGTAGACACATTTGGATGAGGAAGAGAACTAGATTGTAGCTTTGTAGTAAATTGCTGTGCCGGTCTACTAATTCGATCAAAGTCTATGTTTATAACGTTAAATCCCAATTGGGCTAATACCGGCTAAAGCATTACTTCTTACTCTTTTTGAGAAAATTGAAACAAAAACCCCCAATTAGCCTTGCTAATTGGGGGTTTTTTGTTTGGATCATTACTTAGATTTTTGGGCTTCCTACTTTCGTCGGATGTGATTGATACACGAGAGATTAATATACATGTATATATCTTTGCAACTATAATGGTTGTAGTTTTGTGTGATTAGATTACCGATTCAAAATAAGGATAAAAAAGATTGATATGCCGAACGCTCGTTCAATTCGACAAAGTTACCCTAAAAATGAAGCTTGGCCTGACCATTTGTTGCAAAATGGTGCTTTACCGGCGATATCGCCCGTTACATCTGAGCAGACAGATAGTTCATTGCCAGATTTTTTAACACGATATAGTGAAATAGGCAAGCATATGTATCAGCTAGGGCAGCATGCCCACGACCCAGATTGTTTTAGATCTGCGTTATGGGTTTATGGCGAGGCATTGGCGATGCTTCAAAAATCCCCCTTTAGTCAATCGGCATCGACAGAGATTTGTATTGGGTTTGCACGGTCAGCGCTTGTATTGGCAGATGAGCGGGCGATTGCAGATGCAATTTCGCACATGATGACGTTGATTAGCGCAGCTAAGTTAAAACAGCAACCGCTTGCCTCAGAACTTGAATTTACTTTGGGCATATTGTTGGCAAAACAACATAATTACGCGGCTGCAATGCGGGTATTAGATGTGTGGTGGGCAACGCATGTGAAGCATGAACATGCCGCATGGGTGCGCCAGTATGCCTTGTGGTTAGGGGCAAAAAGTGTCGCAAATGGCAATGGGGCACAGCATGATATAACCTTATGGGCCTATGAATTCTCGCTACGCAAGACTTGGCCTGAATTTACATTAACCCAATTGAACCAATACTATAGCACTGTAAAGACGCATATCACCGCCCCATTTCCAACCTGTCATCTTGCTTTTGGGCGGGCATTGGTGCAAAAAAATGCTTATGTCGAGGCAATCGAGGCATTAAAACAGGCTGTGTCAGAATTTGCGCCGAGCCAGCGCGGGGTGGCTTTGTTTGAGTTAGCCTATGCCTATTTAGTATATGGGCAATATGTCGATGCCACTCGGATTATGAAGCAATATGCCGAGCTTGCGACGCTTGAAAATCGTTTTGCAGTTGCACCCGTTTTAGCGTTGTTAGACCGTTTGTCGCAAAGCCGCCGCCATGCTGTTTTGGTGGGCATTAACCAATATCAGCACAAAGATTTGCCGCGTTTGCGGGGCGCTAAGAATGATGTGGCCGCCATGCGTGATGTGTTGATGCAACGTTGGGGTTTTCAGGCTGACGATATCACCGAGTTGATTGATGATCAAGCGACCCGCGATGCAATTTTGACCAAATTTAAGCTATTAACCGCGGTCTCGCGTGAGCGCCCCTGTGTTTTTTATTTTGCCGGGCACGGATCAACCGATCAAGACCGTTTACCGACCATTATTCCTGTCGATGGGCGGTGTGGCGATGTGAGGGAAATTTCGTTAGATGAGTTGGCTAAATTTGCCGGTGACACGTCGGCCAATTTAGTCACTATTTTTGATGTGGGTTTTGAAAGTGAACAAGCTAAATATGCCAGTGGGCGATCGGTGAAACAGACACAAAAATTGCGCCCACAGCCGCGTTTTAGCAGCCGCGAGGCATGGGCCAACCATGCCGCTGGGTTAACGGTTGGGGCAATGAGTCTTTATGCCCACCCGCCCGAAGATTACGCGCAACCGCGTTCACTTGAGGTTAAAATTCAAGGGAACGACTCACTCAATATGGTGACGACCTATCGCGGGCGGCTAACCTCTGTTTTGGTCGATATTTTGGATCGCGCTGGGATGAGTTTGACCTTGACCCAATTGCGCCAAGCATTACACGCGGCTTATCAAAATTTATTGCCAAGCGCCCGCACCGCGAGCGCACATAGCGAACAACGCCCAGTGTTTTTGAGCACAATCCATAATCAGGCGGTTGGCATGGTTGATGAGATTCGCAAAACCCCACTTAAACAGATCGCCAGCGTAATCCGCACCGCCATCAAGTTGCCGACAGACGGTTGCGATGATAATGTGGCGGCGTTTGAGGGGCCAAATACAATGCAATGGCATGTGCGGCTTAATTTGGGGATTGCTTATGCCGCCTGTGGCGATTACGCCGAAGCCTTGACGTGGTTGAAAGATATTGCTTCGTTGCAAATTGCAACTCAGGCCGATACATTTCAAGCCCATTATCATTTGGGACGGGTGTTATTTTTAGAAGGGCAAGAGGGCAAGCTTGAGCAGGCTGCCAGCCAATTACGCCGCGCCATTGAAATGGCTGCCACCGATGTGCGGGCGCATTACTTTTTAGCGCAAACCATTCGCGCCCAAATTAATCGGCAATATGCAAAACAAGTTGAAACGCTGATGCAAACTTATTTGCAACACGGTGCGCCATTCGGCGTGTTGTAGGCTGTTTGCAATACCAATTTCACTTGTATGATAGAGGTGGCACAGGATGCAGGAAAGCCGAGATTTCACTA
>CAZLOF010000089.1:0-11245 GCA_964560745.1 uncultured Thermoflexus sp. | reverse complement strand
GCCATGCACACGCCTGCCCATCATCATCGACATAGCCCAAAACCTTGCTATTGCTCGCCCAAACCGCCGCAGATGCTGACACATGTTTCGGCGCATCTACCGCTACCAAGGCTTTGGCGGCGTGCATAAACCCCGACAATGGCATTAGGCCAATAACAATAGCGATGACGATGATTTGGGTGAAATTGGGCTGCAATGATAGCGCAACAAGCGCCAAACCCAAAGCTATTCCGCTCACAACAACCCGATTTCGCCGTCGATAATATTGAAATTCAATGCCTAGTTGTGGCACAAATGAAACCCATTGGTTCATTTGAATAGCAAGCACTGAAATGAGAATGGCAAGAATTGACAATAAAACAACCATGTTGTTACCAGTCTATTTGCTTTTATGAATTTAACATGATTCGTTCAGCTTTGCGAATCATGCGCAATACCCCGGGTTCGAGTGGTAATGTGTCAATTTCGTTAAATTTTAGCCACCGTATTTCGCCGGATTCATCGCTGGCCTGTGCCAATTCGGGCCGCTGTGTCGCCAGCAAATAGCGTAAATCGTAATGATAATGTGCCGGTAAATTTTTACGTTGCGGAATAAGGTGGGCATCAAGGTCTAACAAGACCGGTTTCATCGCATTTGGGTAAAACTGCAAATCGGGCAGGCTACTTTCTTCTTGTGTTTCGCGCAAGGCAACTCGCCATGGCTCGGTTTCATATTCGGCATGACCGCCAAATTGCAACCATTTTTGCAATTTGGCATGATAGTTTAGCAAAACCCGTTTGCCCTTTGGGTCAATAACCAAGCCCGAACCGGTAATATGCCCAACTTCGCAGTTTGCATTCAAAATATTTGGGTGTGCTCGGCAAGCTGCCAAAATTAACTGTTTCGATTGGGCCTCAGCTTCGTCATCGGGTTGATGTGCTTTGACGAATCGAATTACATTATTGACTGCATCGCCCAATGAATAGCGATACAAATCATCAATCAACCCGCGCAGTTTGGCAATTTTTTCGTCAGTGCTGGCGTGATCCCATGTCGGCAATGTGGCATGCATCATAATTACGAATTACGAATTACGAATTACGAATTATGGGAGGTGAAGTTTTAGCCCCAAATTCGTAATTGGTAATTCGTAATTAACTATTGGGCGGGTTTGCTGTTGTCGCGCACAATAGCACCCGGGGTAGGCACAAAACCCGGCCCATAACGAAACACATTTTGCCAAGGCACATATTTGCTTTGCACCGTTTCGTTAATGATCAACTTACCATCTTTTTTTACTTGTCGGCTAAAAACGATAGTCGCGCCAGCCTGCGCAAATTCAGTTTGCTTGACTTGATTTTCCGGCACCTTTTTCTCTGGGTCAAGCTCATAAATATCAGCACCGGGTGGAGTGGTTGAAAGCACATTTGACTTGCTGATAATCACTTCGCGGTTATCGGGTGTGCCATAAAATTTAAAGGTATGTGTGCCCGCCGCTGTATTGACATAACTTTCGATCAAAATATGGCCCGGCGTATCGTTTTTAAATTTCAAATCGACATAAGGCCCAAACACGGTCGAGTCAAAACCTGCGCCCATGCCACGCTCATAATAACCAACCCGATACCCATGTGGCAAGCGCTCAAGGATGGGCAAGCCAGCCTTTAAGGCCGCCTGATAAGCCGTAGTCGATACCTGACATACGCCACCACCCACACCTTTTACGGTGCGGTCGCCAATAATCACCAAACCTTCTTCAAACCCATCTTTGGTCGAAACTTCGCCCAAAATATCGTTATAAGAAAATACCGCGCCGGGTGGAACCACAACCCCATGAAAACGCGCCGCCGCCACTTGAATATTCCGAATACGTGCAGCCGATGATCCGGCGAAATTGGTCGAAGCGGCAACCAATAATTTTTGGATGCCTAATTGGGAAGCAGTCACTTGGGTATTTAATTTTGCGCCAGTGACTTGGGTAGCAATGCTCACCTGATTTTTGCCTGTGCGCAAAGCCTCGCTGACTGCATTTAACGTGGCTTGCAAATCGAGTTGACGACCGGGCTTGTCTTGCCGAATCACTTGTAATTGGCTCGACTTTTCATCAAAAATAAAATGAGCATCTTCGGCTTCAAGATACACGGCTGGGGCCAATGGCTCAATAATCGGGCGCAATTTTTCTTCGCGTAAACGCACATTTAATTTGATTGAACCATTTTTATCGGGTGCAGCTTCTTCAAAAAAAATATAATTGAGCAAATCGGCATTTTTAATGCGAAAAACTTCATTGCTGCCGGTAATAGCACCTTGCTCATTAAATTTTGGCAACAAAATTGCCACTTCGCCCTTTAATACACGGGCAGCATCTTCGGTCGCCTCTTTGGCGCTGGTGATAGCTGGCAAAATAGGGCGAGTGGGCAAATTAAGTTCAGCTTGCTTACCACTTGCAATCGCATCACGAATCATTTTAATCGATGCTTCTTTCTCCAGAGCAAGGCCAGTTTGGGCAGTCACCTCGCGCACCGACAGGCCATTAATAATGACTGCGGCATCACGCGAAGGCTTATCGATCTCACTCGCTAGCCGATCAACCAATCGGACGACAGCTTCATTATCTTGAAACATGGCAGGGTTTAGATCAAAACCATTCTGTTGGGCTTCGGTGCGAATACGAATACGTTCTGACAAACCACCCTCACGCCCAAATTGCAGGGCTTTTTCGACAATGGGCGCAGGGTTTGCCCCAATGCCAAGTTCCGACAATTTGTATGATGAGGTGCGATCAGCCGCCTTTAGCGTAATAAGTGGGGTGTTATATTGTGTTTGTAGCTTGCTTGTTGCCAAAGCAAAGATTTCTTGCGCATTCATCCCACCAACTTCAGCCCCCATCACTTTCACACCCGGGTAGGCGCGGTTGCGATAAGGCAACTCAAATTTTGAATAGGCATAGGCCACCCCAGCAACAATAACACCAGCAAGTAGCACAGCAATAAAGAAAGGCTTAAATATTCGAGACATAACACCACCCTATCTTAAGTAAACAAGCAAAACAGAACTTTCGTATTTTCACTATACTAAGAAAGGCTCAAAAATGCGGTTTTCGCCGATTTCATTATTCCACTTTCAAGCTACACTTGAAGGGGGATAGTGAAATCGGCACGGCAGTTCCTCTATTTTTAACCTTGCTTGGTATATCCATCAAACATAGCATTAACCTGAGTTTTTACCTGTGTGAGCTATAGTCGTTGGGATGCAGCAAAATAACCTTGAAAATCACTTTATCATAGCCGAATCTTTGCAACAACATGCTACACCATTAGGATGATTTTATCGCCTATTTTCTTGTCGCTGCAATATAATTACCTTAGATTTTTGAGTAGACATTGCGGCAGTATAAAATGAGCAAGTTAAGGTGAATGTAATTGCAACCCTACCGACACTTTGCACAGCCCGCCTGACATTGCGTAAACTTGCTATGTCAGATGCAAATGATTTTTTTGAGTATGGTTCAGACCCCGATGTGACACGCTATACATTGTGGGAAACACACCGCTCGTTGCAACAGGCGCAAACCCATTTGGCCGAATATGTGCGCGATTATGATTATGGGCGTATGCCAACATGGGGTATTGTATTAACAGAGACCCAAAAACTAATTGGCACATGCGGTTTTCATCATATTTCAGCCTATGCCCAACAAGCCGAAATTGGTTATACGTTGTCTAAAGCCTATTGGGGCCAAGGTTTAGCCACCGAAGCCATACGAACCGTGCTAGACTTTGCCTTTAAGAAAGCCCACTTACACAGAGTAACCGCCCGTACCACACCCGATAATATTGCATCGGCGCGTGTTTTGCAAAAATTAGGCTTTCGTTTGTCTGGTTCAATGCTGGAATATGTGCCAATGTGGCAACAAATGCAACATCTAGATATTTATCAACTTGATTATTTTTAATGCCTATTTGATAACTTCTCGATAATTAGAGGCATCTCCAAAAGACATAATGCCGAACTCATTATCACTTCGTGTTTAGAGTGGGCAAAGCCCACTCTAAACACGAAGTGATAATGAGTTCGGCGAAAATTTGTTTTAATTTCTACTATTTATTGAGAAGACACTAAAATAATATGCCAACCCAATCTAAAAAACAAAAAACAAATATAAGTGTGCCATGCGCAGCCAACATTGCCGATTTTCGGCTTAAAAATGGTATAAGGGTATTGGCTTATGAAAATTTTGCTAGCCCCGCCGTCGTGGTTAGCGGCTATTTTAATGTGGGGGCGCGTGATGAAACGCCTGATAAAGCTGGGTTGGCTGGTTTTGTTGCAGATTGTTTATCGCGTGGGACGCGAAACCGGAGTTATGAGCAAATTTTCGAGCAAACCGAGAGTATTGGCGCAACAACAGGCATTTCATCGGCCATGCATACCACCTCGATTTTTGCCAAAAGCTTGGCCGAAGATTTGCCCCTGATGCTCGATCATTTGAGTGATCAATTACGCAACCCGATTTTTCCAGAAGATGAGCTAGAAAAAGAGCGTGCCGAATGGTTGACTGGATTAGAGGAACGCAATAATAATACACGTGCAATGGCAAGCATGGCTTTTGGCAAGTTGTGCTATCCAGAAGGTCATCCTTATCATTCCCCAGCCGATGGTACGCTCGAAACCGCCAAAACAATTACACGTGACGATGTCGTCAATTTTCATCGTCGTTATTATTCACCTCAAGATATGGTGATTGTAGTGGTAGGGGCCGTAAAAGCTGATGAAGCACGGCGGCGTGTCGCAGAATCTTTCGACGATTGGGCCGCCATTCGCCCAGCCCGTATTGACATGCCGCCCGCCCCAAAGCCCAATGGCATTGTGCGTGAACATATTCAGATGCCCGGCAAAAGCCAATCAAATATGATTTGGGGTTACCCTAGCTTGCCACGTAGCCACCCCGATTGGATGGCCTGCGCCTTGATGAATAGCATTTTGGGGCAATTTGGCATGTATGGGCGTATGGGCGAAAGCGTACGTAAAGAAGAAGGCTTGGTTTATTACATCGGCAGTGGCTTCGATGGCGGCCCCGGCCCGGGGTCATGGAATTGTTATGCTGGTACTAACCCTAATACAGTTGATCGTGTGCTTGAAATTTCGCGGGCTGAGGTCAAACGTATTCAAAATCATAAAGTAAAGTCAGTTGAGTTAGAAGACAACAAACTCTATTTTACTGGCTCGTTGCCACTTGGCTTAGAGACAAACGAAGGTATGGCTGGGCAAATCATCAGCCAAGTGCGCTATAACCTAGGGTTAGATTATTTGCTCACTTATGCCAATGAGGTCAATGCCATTACGTTGGCCGACATTCAGCGCGTGGCTCAAACTTGGCTAGATGCCGACAATTTTGTGGTGGTTTCGGCTGGGGCTTAAAGATTAAATGCGCCCGCTCATCGGCCTTGCCCTCGTTATTGTGCTAACGGTGCTTGCCACGTTGGCCGATGTGGCGCGTACGAAGTTATGGGACAGTTATGTCAACTACACCAGCCCATATCTCGCCCCTTTGCCCCAAGATGCCCCGGAACCGGCGCTAACGCCGCGCGTGGTGATGGTGCTTGTGCGCGGCTTACGCGCCGACGTTTCACGCAGTTTGCCGACGTTAAACAAATTGCGTGAAAATGGGGCCGATATTACCTTGGAACTCGACCCGCCTTTATTGCGTTTGCCATTGTTAATGACCCTGTTTAGTGGGGCCAATGTCGAAACGCATGGCATTAGTGCTAATCAAGGGTTACGCGACCAAGTGGGCGCAGACACAATCTTTTTAGAATTACATACCCGCGAAAAATTTTCATCTATCGTTGGCAGTGAGGTATGGGACACCTTATTTGGCAGCACCGTCAGCCTTGAATATGCCGATAACGACGAGCAGGCGGTGCAAGCGGGGATTAATATTCTCAATGACCCGGCCATTAAGCCTAATTTTGTTGGGATCGAACTAACCCTAAACGAGTCATCGACCAGCGCGGGGACAAATGCCCAACGCCTTAGCCTAGATACAAATTTGGCACGGCTGATGAGCGCTATCGATTTAAACAAAAACACCCTCATCGTGGTCGCCGATCGAGGGGTGGTGAGTGACAGTGTCGGTTCAGGGCTGCGCTTTGGGTTAAGCGAGGCCGAAGAATTGGCGGCGGCGCGGGTTCCATTGGTCATGGCAGGCGCTGGCATTCGCTCTGTGCGGGCGGCGGTGAAGGCAAACGCCGTCGCACCTACTTTAGCCATCTTACTCGGCGTGCCCATCCCAATGCACGCCCAAAGCGTCCCCATTTTGCCTGCCTTACAATTGTCGGGGCGTAGCCTAATTGAAATCGCCGATCATTCAGCCGCCCAACTCACTACTTTTTACGAAAATTGGGCCGCCGTCATCCGCCAGCCGCGTTTTGCAGCCGAGTTTTACCAAAGCCAGCGCCCACAATTACGCGCCAGCACCGATGCCCGCCCATTACAAAATTTTGAAACCGCGCTCAATACACGCCATCAAACGGCATTAGATGCCCAATTGCGCAGCGATAAATTATTGCGTTTACCGTTATTGGGCGGGGTGATGTTATGTATCGTTGGTTTTTTGGGGCTGTTAATTAGCCAACGTATTTGGTTGCCATTTTTAGGCGCGGTGCTTTATGCTGGGGGCTGGGCGGCGCTGTTTTTTTATGGGCGGCAAGATCGTTTTTCGTTCAGTATGTTTCTTGATGCGAATCCATTTCCATTTCTTGCAAGCGTAGGGCGCGATAATATCAGCATTGTTCTTCTGGTTGGGCTAATCATGACCTTACTTGCTGGGCGTAATGCGCCACAAGCCCTATATGCCGTTACCGATGTTTTATCGACATTGGCCTTGATTACATTTGCCCAAGCGTTAGTGGTCATATGGTTTGTTTGGCAATGGGACTACACATTTACCCAATTTTTGCCTGATAGCCGCGTTTTTACAATGGCATTGGTGGCGCTCACCCAAATTGCTTCACTTTCACAACCTATTGTTGGTTTTAATGTGCCTATTCCATTGGCGCTTTGCATATTTTCATTATTGATGTATGCTTTAGTTGGAAAAAAATTATGAACACCCCCCTTTCTCAACACGAGCGCAAAATGGCTTTGCGCCAAATGGCCCAAGATGGCCTTGAAGTTTTGGTCGTCGGTGGTGGCATCACCGGCAGTGGGGTGGTGCTTGAGGCAACAGCACGTGGCTATCGCGCTGGTCTGATCGAAAAAGCCGATTTTTGTAGTGGAACCAGTAGCAAAAGCACCAAATTGGCCCACGGCGGTATTCGTTATTTGGCGCATTTTGATTTTGCATTGGTTTACGAAGGCCTGATTGAGCGAGGCCGTATGATTCGCAACGCGCCACATTTGGTCAAACCGTTGGGGTTTGTGTTGCCTTTGTATAAAGAAAATAAACGCCCAATGGATGTGCCTTTTGTGCCGCCGGGTGGCATTGGCTTAAGTTGGATCATGCAAGCTGGTTTAGCGCTTTATGACGTGATGTCGGGGCGTTTGGGCATTAAGATGCATCGGCGTATTAGCATTAAAAACGCACTGACATTGGCCCCATGCCTTAAAACTGAGGGGTTAAACAGCTCGTTTATTTATTATGATGGGCAAACCGACGACACCCTGCTCACCATGACAGTGTTGCGCACCGCCGCCCAACATGGGGCGCTGTTGGCCAATTATGCCGAGCTAATTGGGTTTGAGCAAGCTGCAAACGGGGTGATTAAAGCCGCGCTTGTGCGCGATACGATCAATAACGACGAATATCGTATTCCGGTTGGCACAGTCATTAACGCGGCTGGCGTATTTGCTGGGCGCGTCGAATCGATGGCCGGCACCTCAAACATTAGCATCAAACCAGCCAAAGGTGTGCATTTAACTGTGCCGCGTGAGGCTGTAAAACTGGATGAATATGCGGTCGTATTGCCCGAAACACCTGATGGGCGCTTGTTATTTATGGTTCCTTGGAATACCCGCGTCACCATCGGCACGACTGACACCAAAGGCGGCGATATTGATCAGCCCCTCGCCAATGATGACGATATCGATTATTTGCTGCGCACTACCAATCTTTATATGCGCACCCGCCTGACCCGTGACGATATTATTAGCAGTTGGGCGGGGTATCGCCCGCTTATCAGCCCTGCCAATGGCGGCAATGGCGACACCTCAAAATTATCGCGCACACATGTGGTGATGGATGGGCCGGGCGGCATGGTGACGATTGTGGGGGGGAAATTAACCACCTATCGGCGTATGGCCGAAGACACCCTTGACCATGTTGCAAAACGCAGTGGCAAGGCCATTACACACCCCACCCAAAATATGCCGTTAGATGGGGCAGTAGGGGCGCAAGCTGCAAATGCTGCGATTGATGCTGCGGCCCAGCCTTATGGTTGGAACGCCGATGTGGTGAAACGCCTAAAACAATATGGCAGCGAAGCCCATAAATTATTGACATTGTGTGCCGAAGATGTGGCATTGGCGCAACCGATTGTGCCAGATTTACCTTATATCATGGCCGAGGTGGTTTATGCGTGTCGTTATGAAATGGCGATGCAACTCGATGACATGATCACGCGGCGGCTACACCTCAATTTTGAAGATTGGTCACGCGGGATTAAGCCGGCGCCAGCTATTGCCCAAGTGATGGCTGGTGAATTGGGTTGGTCGATCTCAGAAACTGCCGCCCAAGTGGCGGGCTATGCAGTCGTTAGTAGACAGTAATCAGCCGTCAGTAGTCAATAGTCAGATGACTTTCTAATCTGACTACTGACTACTGACTACTGATTACTGTCTACTGACTACTCCCCCATTATGAAAACCTCTGTTTTTATTGCCACCAGTCTCGATGGCTATATCGCCCGAAACGACGGCGCAATTGATTGGTTAAATGCCGCCAACGAAATGGCCCCACCCGGCGAAGATTGCGGGTATGCTGCATTTATGTCAACTATTGATGTCATCATTATGGGGCGCAACACCTTTGAATTGGTATTGAGCTTTGGCGGCTGGCATTATGGTGACAAACGTTTGATTGTATTGAGTAGCAAGTCCTATGCCATTCCAGCGCATGTGCCAAAGACAGTCACGGCCTCATCTGAATCACCCGCAGACTTGTTACAACGCTTGTCTGCCGAAGGTGCAACCCATGCCTATGTCGATGGAGGGCTTACCATTCAAAGCTTTTTGCGGGCTGGGTTAATGAATGAGATCACCATCACACTAATTCCGGTCATTTTAGGCGAAGGCAAGCCTTTGTTTGGCCCTGTTGCCGCCGATATTCATTTGCGTTTGCTTTCGAGCCACCGTTACGATTTTGGTTTTGTGCAAATAAAATATGCTGTTGTGGCATCTTCTCAATAAACAGTGGGAATTAAAATAAATTTTCGCCGAACTCACTATTCCCCACGTTTAAAGAGAGCAAAGCCCTCTTTAAACGTGGGGAATAGTGAGTTCGGCATTACATCTTTTTGGGATGCCCCCATTATTGAGGAGAAACTTGATTTCTTTACGATATCTCAATTATGACCTATTCACCCTCAGAAACCCGTTACCAAACCATGCGCTATAACCGTTGTGGCAGCAGCGGGGTTAAATTGCCCGCCGTTTCACTCGGCTTGTGGCACAATTTTGGCGGCGTCGATGTATACGAAAATGCTCGCGCTATTGTGCTCCATGCTTTCGATTTAGGCATCACCCATTTTGATCTTGCAAATAACTATGGCCCACCGCCCGGCTCTGCCGAAGAAAACTTTGGGCGCATGTTGCGCACCGATTTATTGCCGCATCGCGACGAATTGATTATTTCGAGCAAAGCCGGTTATGGCATGTGGCCCGGCCCATATGGCGATTGGGGTTCGCGCAAATACTTGGTTGCCAGCGTTGACCAAAGCCTAAAGCGCATGGGGCTTGATTACGTCGATATTTTTTATCACCATCGGCCCGACCCCGATACCCCACTCGAAGAGACGATGGGGGCGCTCGATTACATTGTGCGCAGCGGGCGGGCACTTTATGCTGGCATTTCAAATTACCCAGCCGATCAGGCCCGTCAAGCCGCCCAAATTTTGCGCAAATTAGGCACACCCTGCCTCATTCATCAGCCCAAATATCATATGTTTGAGCGTTGGGTCGAAAATGGCTTGCTTGGGGCTTTGACCGATGAGGGGGTAGGTTGTATTGCATTTTCGCCCCTTGCCCAAGGATTGCTCACCGACCGCTATCTCGGCGGCATCCCTAGCGATTCACGTGCCAACAAATCGCACGGCTTTTTAAAGCTCACCGCCATTACCGATGACAAAATGGCAAAAGTGCGCCGACTTAATGATATGGCGCAAGCCCGTGGGCAAACTTTGGCACAGATGGCGTTGGCGTGGATCTTGCGTCATCCCATCATGACCTCGGTGTTAATCGGAGCCAGCAAAATATCACAGGTCAATGATGCTGTAGGCGCTTTAGATCGTTTGCTATTTTCAGAAACCGAGTTGCAAGCGATTGAGACGATTTTGCAATCATAACTTAGCGCGGGGATTAAAATCCCGCGCTGGGCATACAAAGCCTGCCTTCGTAGGCTAAGAATTTAGACCGAGAAGGCGGTCTTTATGTGCCCAGTGCGCCATTTCTAATGGCTGCGGTATCTATAACGATCCCGCGTTTAATTTGTTTGTCTATTACTATTACCCAAAGTGAAATTGCCCGCCCCTATGAAAATTTTAGCCGTGAGTGATGAAGTGGTCGATTGGATTTATAGCCCATCATTAACCCAGCGGTGCGGTGAGATTGATTTGATCATCAGTTGCGGTGATCTGCCCATTTACTATCTTGAATTTATCGTCTCAGCCCTCAATGTGCCAGCTTTGCTGGTGCATGGCAACCATGATACGCACGAAGTTGGGCAACATGGGGTGATTAAAAATGAGGCCGCCGGTTGGCTTGATTTAGATAAACAGCGGGTGCGGGCCGAGTCGAATGGCAAACATATCACGGTGGCTGGTTTACAAGGTTGCGTGCGTTATCGCCCGCATGAAACGTATCAATATAGCCAAAATGAGCAGTTTTGGCGGGCATTGTGGTTGGCACGGCATTTGTGGCTGCCCTATAAAAAAAATGGGCGCGGAGTTGATGTAATGGTGACCCATGCGCCGCCTTATGGCATTCAAGACGGCATTGACCGTGCCCACATCGGCTTCAAGGCATTTAATTGGCTGATCAATCGTTTTCACC
>CAZLOF010000088.1:4587-11328 GCA_964560745.1 uncultured Thermoflexus sp. | reverse complement strand
CTATTCCGTCAGATTTAAATATTTTCCAGCAAGCGTAATAGATGTCAAAACGATCCTTGCATTAAATATAACCATCAAGACATGGGCTTAGTGCGCGTCTGGGGACGCGCACTAAGCCATATTGTGTTGGCTAATTTAAATCACTTCTAACTGATCCCACTTTGGCAAGGCCGGATAAGCCGCGTGTGGCTCAGTCTGATACCAAAAGGCGGTAGAGGCGATATCATCTTGTAAGGGCAAATATTTGCGCCCACCCGGATAATTCCACCAACCCAGGGCCTGAATCGTCACACGCAAATCGCGCTCAAAGCGAATTGGGTCGGTGATATGCCAACGATACATGCCAAAACGCTGTTGGCTTTGATATAACCCATCGGGTTTGATAATTTGCGAAAGACCAGTGTATGGGCCAGTAAACCCGCCATATTCGCCTTTGGGCTGCTCAAAATTCCACGCCCCACCAAAATAATCTTCGGTGCCGGTGCCACAAATAGTCGGCCAATCGCCATCACCATCCATATAAAATTTAATCTCACCTTCACCCCACCAGCCATTATTATTCACACCCCACGCCAAATATGTGCCAACATATTGCCCCCAACCTTGCACCCCATCG
Source organism: uncultured Thermoflexus sp. (assembly GCA_964560745.1). Taxonomy (GTDB): domain Bacteria; phylum Chloroflexota; class Anaerolineae; order J036; family Brachytrichaceae; genus AQU-03. Next base: position 10,712 of record CAZLOF010000088.1, on the reverse strand, counting down.
AGCAATGTATGCACTTGTTTATAGCCAAGCGGGTTGCTGCGCCGCCATTGGGCATGAAAATAGGCGGCATCGCTCGGCACTTCGGTCAGGGCATAGGTAATTTGATAATAGCAAGTGCAGTTTTCTTCTGCCAAATTCTCAATCGTAATACGAGCCGATTTGCGAAATGGCATCTCCCAATACGAATTGAACCCGCCCGCCGGGTTAGCCGCAATTGCCAACGAACGCACATTGCTGCGTTGACACCAGCCATTGCAAAAAAAATCACCCACCGGCGTTTCAACCGATGGTGTTTCTTCACCATCCCAATAAATACGCAAAATACTGCTGCGCCAATAAGACGGGAACATGGTCAGCCAAATGTGTTGAATGGCCCCGGGTTCGTTGATCTCGGCAAGGGTAAAGGTGCTGCCCGGGGCGATATTGACCGAGGGCGAGATTTTCCAGCCTTGGCCCAAATCGCGGCCCACCTTTGCACCGGTGCCATCGGTGGCCATGCCGCCTTGACCTTTTGCGCCGCTAAAGTTTTCGGGGCTGATCGAGCGGGTTTTGGCGCGTGATAATCGCGACAAATTGCCGAGGTTCATGCCTAAACCATTAAATAGAGCTGGGGAATGGGTTGAGTTATTCATAGGTTTTATACCCCGCATGGGTAAAAATTGAGAAAATACCGATTTCACCATCTGCCAACAATCATAGCTTGTTGGGAGATGGTGAAATCGGCGAAAAGCTCAGTTGCGAGCCTCCTTTAGTATAGCAATCTGCGGCAAAATGTGTATCAAACACGGGTCGCCAAAATAAGTTGACGCTGACGCACCAGCGATGGAATAATAAAGGCGCTGAGGGATACGATGCCGGCAGCGACGAGATACATGGCAGTTAACCCGCCAAGATCAAGCACAATCCCCAAAAGCCACGCGCCGATGCCAACGCTAATATCGAAGCCGAAAAAGGCCGAGGCGGTGGCGCGGCCTTGTTGGTCGGGTAACACCATCACATGATGTGCAATCAGGGCTGGGTGAAACAACCCGCCTGCGCTGCCGATACAGGCAGCAGCAGCGATCAGCATAGGCGCAGTATTGCCGAAAGCAGCCAATAACAGCCCTAAGATGGTGACAGCCATCGAGCCAAGCATCATGGTGCGAAAAGGCACGCGATCAATATAGCGGCCCAAGGTGAGGCGGGCGATGATGATGGCGATGCCGTAGGCCGTGAATAACATGCCCGCAGGTTGCACCCCGCGTCGGTCGGCCAACAGGGTAAAAAACTGAAAGAAGGCGCAGTAGCCCATGCCAAGTAAAATCATGGTGAGCATGGGCAGCCACAACGGGCGCGGAAAAACCCAAAGCTGGCTGAGTTTGAGTGGTTTGCGTGGTAAATTTTGCCCATTGCTCATAGCGTGCGTACCGCGCAAAGGGCGAATCGTCACGATGCCTAAAGCGCTCAGCGCCATACATGCGATAAACCAAAATGCCCCATCTTGGCTCAATAAGCCGTTGCGCAGGCAAAAATCGAGCAGGGCCGGCACGAGCGCCATTGCAATATTGGCCGAAACCGCAAACATGGCTAAGCGCCGTCCGCGATTGTCGCTGGTGGAGAGCAGGCTGACCAAGGCTGTGCCAGCAGTGGTGAAGGTGACATAACCGACGGCTTGGAACATGCGCAAAATAAATAAGAGCGGGGCAAAAGTGGTGAGCGGAACCCCACCCGCGCCGATGGTGAGCGCCAATGCGCCAAAAATGAGGACGGGGCGCGTGCCAATGCTATCGACCAAGCTGCCAGTGAGTGAGCGAAAGATGAGCGAGGCGGCAACGGTGGCGCCCATAATCACGCCGATTTGCCAATCGGGCAGACCAATGCTAACCAAGTAACGCGGCAGTGGCAAGATGAGTGCATAATACCCAGCGAAAAAGATGAGGGTGGCAAGCCATACACGGTTATAGTCCTTCATGGGGGTATTGTATGGCACTTTAGGCCATTCAGGGCTGGTTTTACAGGCTGATTCTGGTATTTATTTTTGCTGAGTAGCCTTGATTACGGTTTACCATACACCCATAAATATGGGTTTATGGTAAGATATATTCGTGAAAACCACACTCGAAATTCCAGATGATATTTTTAGGCAAGTGAAATCACAATCGGCGCTTGAGGGCATAAAGCTAAAAGATTTTGTTGTGCAGGCATTGATGTATCGCTTAAGCAATGCCAAGCCAACCTCAACATCATTAAGAACGGTTGATTTTCCATTAATCAAAGCAAAACCGGGGTCTTTAGCCGTGTCGAATGAATTAATCGATCAGGCGATGAATGAACAATTAGAAGCAGAAGCGGCTGAATATGCAAAGTTTATGTGATATTAACGTATTGATTGCGTTGATTTATGAGGGGCATCTGCATCATGGGCTTGCCAAGGCTTGGTTGAATAAGCAAAACGATAAAGACGCAATTGCCATTTGCCGCGTCAGCCAATTGGGCTTGTTACGGATATTGACAACCAAGGCGGCAATGGGCGACGCTGTTTTAACCATGGAAGCGGCTTGGCAGACCTATGAGTTGTTGATGCAGGACGAGCGGTTTATATTTTTGCCAGAGCCAGCATGGTCAACGATGAATGTGGGGCTAAAGCAATTGACCACTACTCAGCAAGCCTCGCCTAAGGTTTGGCAAGATGCGTATTTGGCGGCTTTTGCGCTTGAGTGCAACTTGAAATTGGTGACTTTTGATCGTGGCTTTCAAAAATTTGCCCATTTGAAACTTGAGTTGCTTTAGCAAAATAATATTGGCTAGAGAGGGATAAAACGATGATGATCGAACAATTTAAACTGTGTATCTTATTTGGCGATAAAGGCGATATTCGCCCACCGGCCCAAATTGGCAATGGGTGGGACATGAGCGAAGTGCCAGTGGCGCTTCAGGTGCAGCCATTTGAGAGTGACGCAAACTGGGCCGCGAAAAAGGCCGAAATTGCGTCGTGGGGCTTGGCCCCGATCAAAGTAGCGAGCCATTTTATTCAGTTTTGGGGGCTAAAGGCGGTCGGGCCGCATGTAGACTGGGAGCAGTTGGAATTTTGGACGCGCCGTGCTTTTCGTCGGCTGGCCGAGTTGGGGGTTGAAACAGTGGGCATTTATGGCGGCTTTTTTGCGGTTCCGGCGGGATTCTCACGCGAGATGGCGATGACACAGGCGCTGCGGTTTTGCCATTTGTTAGCAGATCATGCCGAGACGCACGGCATGACCGTTGCGCTTGAGCCACAGTCCGACTTGGCAAATTTGTGGCCGCGTTATCGTGAGGGCATCGCCTTTGCAAAACTGGTCAACCGACCCTCGGTCAAGGTAATGGCCGATTTAAATTATTTTCTCAAACTCAATCAGCCGCTCGAAGATATTGCGATTGAGCCAGAATTTTGTGCGCATGTGCATATTGCCGAAGGGTCGGGGCAACCGGGCACAGGCGACCGCCATGCGTTGTATGAGCGGCTGTTTCGCATTTTGCGCGATATTCATTACACCAAAGGCGTTTCGTGCGCCTGTGCGTGGGTCAACACCGATGACGGCGGAGCAGGCGGCCCGCTGAATTTTGGGCGCGAGACGCGCAAAACGCTGGCTTATTTGCAGGCGTTGCGGGCCAAGGTGTATGCCGAATAGACATGCGAGGTAAATAGAAATAATGGCAAGCTCAGAATTAAAAATTGCGTTTGTTGGCTGTGGCAATATTGCCAAAGAACATTTAAAGGGCATTAAAAATCATGTGCCGCACCTCAAGGTGACGGCGATGGTGGACAGCAATTTGGCATTGGCGGCGGCAATGGCGCACGAGACCGCTGCACGCCCGTTTGATTCATTGGCGGCGGCATTGGCCGAAGGTGATTTTGAGGCGGTCGATATTATGCTGCCGCATCATTTGCATGAGCAGACGGCGGTGATGGCATTTGCGGCGGGCAAACATGTGTTGCTCGAAAAACCGATGGCCCCAACGCTGGATGCGTGTGATCGTATTTTGCAGGCGGCCCGCGCCGCTGGTACGGTGTTTATGGTGGCCGAGCAGGCCGAATATTGGCCGGATGCCGTGACGGTGCAGCACCTCATTCAAACTGGGGCGATTGGCGAAGTGCTAACAGCGCGGGCCTATTTTGGCAACCCGTATGGCTTGCCGCAATCGCCATTGCCTGAGCCGAAGCCATGGCGTTTTTATTTGGCACAGGCTGGCGGCGGTATTACGATTGATGGCGGGGCGCATTGGCTGCGACCGTTGCGGATGTGGCTGGGTGAAATTGAGGCGGTGGTGGCAGCCAGCGCGCGCCCCATTGCCGATGTGGAGGGCGAGACGTTGCTGCGGGCTTTGTTGCGCTTTCGATCTGGCACGATTGCGTCGTTTGATGCCGTATGGGCTGGCGCGTTTATGGGCGCGGGGGATGAATTTCGCGTGACTGGCACGCTGGGTGAGATCATCATCGAGAAGGGCAACACGGGGCGGGTCTTGTTATACAACGCACAACACCCCACCGGCGAGGTGCTGATGGTAAAAGGGGACGGACGGAGTGATGCGTTTGGCTATGAATTGCGCGATTTTACCAACGCGGTCTTGAATGGCAGTGCGCTTAAGGCTGGGCCGGCCTATGCCTTGGGTGAGTTGCGCACGGCTTTGGCAATGTATCGCTCGGCACAGACTGGGCAATGGGAGCAGGTGTGGGTGGATTGAAGAATCGGAAAATCAAGCCCACAAATTACCGTTGATCGTATTTTTTGCGCTCTTTGGGTGCTTTGTGTTCGTTGTGGTGAAATGTTTTTATGCGCGTAAGACCTATAGATAAGAAGACGCGCTATGCATTGCTAGATGATGGCTTAAGTTTATACGCAGGATGTGAAAATGAAACCACTGGAAATAAAAGTTGTTGGACATACCCCAAAAACGTCAGCGGAAATTTGCCAAGAATTTCTGAACACGGATCGCTGGTCAGAATTTAAAGGCTATTCGGTTTTACCCGGCATAAAAAATGCACAGTTTGAAGTAAAAACCTCAAACCTTGTCGGCTCGCGGATCAATGTGCAAAACACAGACGGGTCATCGCACGTGGAGGAAATTGTTGAGTGGGATGTCAATCATCACTTCACCCTCAAATTTCATTCGTTTAGTGCGCCGGTAAAAAACTTCGCCACGCATTTTGTTGAAACATGGGCCTTTCGTCAAACACCCACTGGCACAGATACCGTAAGGACCATGACGATGTATCCGAACGGCTTGCTTGGCTGGCTGATCTTGTTGCCGATCTCGCGGTTGATGAAAAGGGCGTTTGAGGAGAATTTGCGTCAAACACAGGGTTCATAATGCGCATGATCTGCGTTGTAAAATTTCGATTATGGTAACGCTGCGTTGCACAACCAAATTATTGAAACGGCTGACTGCCGAAAAGTCACCAATCGACTGCCCACCATCAACGACTGCGCTGGGAGACTGGTATTGCAACCTGATTCAATTTAGCCGAAATCAGGCCATTTTGTGCGTGAGTGAGAAAAGCTACTTGATGGTGCTAATGCCAGCTGCGCCAAGCCGACAATTTGGGCAACGGCTGACAGAACGACTGCACGCTTTGCTGATTGACCTCGCTGTGCCGCATCACCAGATCACTGCCGAAATTGACGTGATGCAAATTCAGTGCTGCGCCAAAACCCAAAGTCGGGTCGTGCTCGGTGTGATGAATCGCATGACGTTAGATATGGAGCGATATGAGGAGGCCTACACAGGTGAACACGGTTACCACTTCCTCGAAAGGCATTTCGTGCATAACGTTTTTGGTGGGTTGCCTACGATATCGCCAATTAAAGAATCGCAGAAATTGTTGGCTGAACGCTGGGGAAATAGGTAAGGTTGTGGAAAGTGCAATTTGATAAGCAAACTACATGAAACAACCAGATTTGAGCAAAAACATGCTGCAGAATTCCATAACGAGTGACGCCACTTTTAGGAAGTCAGATCAACTTTGCTATACTAATAAAAGGCTATGTTCCTAGCGTTGCCCAAAGAGAACCGATGAGGCGGATAGATCCTTTACCCAATCTCCTCACAAGCTTGGTGGGGCGTAAACAAGAAATTAGTGATGTCCTACAATTGTGGGCAGAGAGCCGTCT
>CAZLOF010000088.1:258-4577 GCA_964560745.1 uncultured Thermoflexus sp. | reverse complement strand
TAGTTACGCTGGTCGGTGCGGGCGGATGTGGCAAGACACGGTTAGCTCAGGCAGTAGCATCGGTTTTTTTGGAAAAATTCGATAGTGAAGTGGGTTGGGTAGAACTTGCGCAAGTAAACGATGCTGCTTTTGTTCTTCAAACAGTCGCTAAGGCATTGCATATCAACGAGCAGCCATATCTCTCTATGATTGAGGTATTGCAAGAAAAACTCGCCACGCAACGCCTATTGTTAGTGTTGGATAATTGCGAACATCTGTTAGCTGCCAGCGCGGGGTTGGTTGAAACGCTGCTACGAAGTACCCCAATTAAGATATTGGCGACCAGTCGTGAGCCGTTAGGGCTGATGGGTGAAAGCTACTACCCCATGCCCTCGCTAAATTTGCCCGCCGCTAATCAACCCTTAGATGTGATTGCTCAAGCCGACGCTATCCAACTCTTTGTCGAACGTGCCCGCAGCATTCGCCCATTTTTTGCGTTGACCTTAGAAAATGCTGAGGCCATAGTCACTATTTGCCGTCAACTGGATGGGATGCCACTGGCGATTGAATTGGTTTGTGCGCGTGTCAATGTGCTGAGCTTTGAACAGATTCAACAACGACTCGCTCGGCCATTGGATCTGCTTATCTCTAGTAGTCAAACAGCACAACGTCATCGTACGATGCGCGCCACCATAGATTGGAGTTACGATCCGCTCGCGCCCTTCGAACGACTGTTACTCCAACGCTTGACGGTATTTGCCGCTGGTTTTACCCTTACGATGGTAGAAGCCGCGTGCACTTGGGGCGACTTAACGCGTCCTCAAATTTTGGAACTGCTAACTTCGCTCGTGAATAAGTCGCTGGTGGTGGTCGAAACAATCCAAGCCGGTGAAGCCCACTATCGAATATTGGAGACAATCCGTCAATATGCCAGCGAAAAATTGGCGGCTTCTGGTGCGCGAGAGGCAACCTATGATCACTATTTGGACAGCTATTTAGGTGTTGCCGAGGAAATTGCGCCAAAACTATATGAACGTTATCAAAAGATTTGGATACACTGGTTAGAAAGCGAACATGATAATCTGCGCGTGGCGCTGGCTTGGGCGCTAGAATGCCGACGCATTGAGACAGGGATGCGTATTGCGATTGCAGTTTCGCGCTTTTGGGAGATCCGTGGTTATCAACAAGAAGGGTTAACCTGGTTTGAACGTCTGCTAAAACACGCCAATGAAACCGTTGAACTTGCTGTACGGGTAAACACGCTCACTTTTGCCGCTTTTTTTGCACACTTTCTAGGTCAGCGTTTGTTAGCGCTAACTTGTGGGCGTGATGCTGTGAGATTAGCTGAGACGGCTGGTGAGGAGGCTTCAACCCTTCTCATTATGGCACTGAGCGGCTTGGCATCTGGCTATGAATCAGCAGGAGACTTTCACGCCGTCTTGCCACCCATCAGCGGGCGCTACAACTACTACGGGCAAAGCAAACCAGCGAATCTACTGAGCGAGCGCGAACGTCTTGGTCGCTCGCTGATGACGTGATGCTGGGCATGACTGTCATGGTGCAAGGCGATACCGCCACCCAACTTGGTGACTATGTCGCTGCCCGCCGCTATCTGGAAGAGAGTTTAACGCTGGCGCGGGAAACAGACGATCCCTTTCGAATGGCAATGACATTTTCTTTGCTGGGGAATCTTGCCTTTTGTGAACAAAATTATTTGTTAGCCCAAACCCAGTATGAGCAGGGTGTGACCTTGCTGCGTCAACTGGATGCAACACGCGACTTAGCTACGACATTGCAAAATTTGGCTCATAGCTATTTGCGCTTAGGTGAAGTTAGACATGCCTATACGCTCTTTTGCGAATGTATGGCCCAACATCAAACCGATCAAAACCGGTTGGCGATGACTGAGTGTTTACTGGGTTTTGCCGCAGTCGCCATCATGCAAGGTTTGCCCGCTGCTGGGGTGCGTCTATTTGCCGCTGCCGAGCGAATCGGTTGGCAGCGTGCCAAGTCTTCATGGGCGGTAACACAACATGTGGTTAAGCATTATTGCGCTATTGCCCGTATATCTCTCAACGAGGCAGAGTTCCAGGCAGAACAAACGGTTGGGCAAGCGTTTTCGCTAGCACAGGCGATTGAATACGCCCAGCATGTCGTTTGGGATACTATCATTGCCCCGCCTACCCGTGAAAAACGCGATGATTTGACAGAACGCGAAAGAGAAGTAACCGTGTTAATTAGTTTAGGCAAGTCTAATGGCGAGATTTCCGAACAGTTGGTGCTGAGCAAACGGACCGTGGAAAAGCACATTGCCAATATTTTCGCCAAATTAGGCTTCGATAATCGAGCACAGATCGTGCGCTGGATGATAGACCAATCGTTGATAAACCCTAGAGCATGACAGCATTCGCCTCTTTTCCAACTTTAGACACCTCCGACCAACGCCACTATTGCCCTTGCCTGAGAAAATAACGACAGGGCAGCACAAGCCGCCTAAACTTTGATACGTAGCTAAACCGTAGACAAAAAGATACGTGTGCGGATACGTGCGTATACGGTTGCGCCGTACCACCGCAATGACGATACTCTTGGTCATGCTAATTGCCAAACAAGCTAACCAAAGTCATCGTTCAAATCGGAGGAAAACATATTAACCGTTCAAAACGCCGGCAACGCTAGCCTAGCGGCAACACGGGTTAACAAGCTCAGTAAATTGGGCCAAAACAAGGCCATTGATCGCCAGTTTATCGAGCGAATCAATGCCCAAGACATCGCCATCGCATTCAAGTTGTAGGAATGCCTCCCGCTGGCAAACAGGTGCTGTGGTCGAGTATTCACATGCATCACCTTCTGGCTGGCAAGTTTGTTGAACATTGGAACAACAGTGACGACTTGGCATGATGCAGCAGGTCAGCTTAATCCCACCACCTCGCGGGCCGTTATAAACGATCAACGATTGGTAACCCAGCATAAGCGATTAGCGATTAGAAAGGCCTAAAAAGCGTAAAGGAGAAAATTTATGTCTACAAATGAATTAGCCATCCGAGAAACCAGCACTTTTATTCGGAAAACCGGTTTTTGGTGTTTCATCGGCGCCTTGATCGGCATAGGTGTCGGCATCAAAGAAGGGTTGTTACCTACTCCTTGGGGCACGTCAATGTTCGTCATCATGCAATTGATCGTGCTACTTGCCAATGCATTGGTCTTTGTTGGTGTGATTGGATTGTACCGCTCTGGGGCAGCAGGAGTCGGTTGGTTGGCGAAGATTGGTCTCAGCATTGCCATTTTCGGAAGTGCGCTCTTTTTGCCGTTAGAGCTTTACATCATCTTTAATCTAGAAGTCGGCGGCATGTTACTTGGCTTTAGCGCACTGCTGCAAGGATTAGGATTGTTGTTGGCTGGCTTTGCTGTGGCGCAGACGAGACATTGGCAGGGTTGGCAGCGCTGGATCCCGCTGCTCTGTGGCATTTATACCTTTGTAGTGCTTATTCCCGCGTTAGCACTAAGTCCTGAAGGCTACAACGCTTGGGCCTTGATCGGTTGGCAGATTCCCTTTGCATTGCTTGGTCTGGCACTCTATCAACAAGAAGTGATGAAGTGATTGTTGGGTTACTTACTAAAGAAACAAAATCTAAATAGGAGAAAAAAATGTCTAAACGATGGATAAGGTTGATTGTTATGTCAATTGGCGGGTTAATGGGTATCGTGCTGATTGCATTTGTGATCCTCTATGGCTTAGGGACAGTCAAAGTTAACCAGACCTATAACATCCCCGTCACTGTTCCACCCATCCCCAATGATGCAACTGCTATTGCACGTGGCAAACACATTGCCACCAGTTTTGGCATATGTGCAAATTGTCATGCCGATAATTTTGTAGGTAAGAATGACTTCGCCATCCCCGGGATGCTCACCATTCCGACACCAAATTTGACGAAGGGAGCAGGCGGTATTGGACGTTTCTACACCGATGAAGATTGGGTGCGCGCTATCCGGCACGGTGTCGGTTACGATAAGCGGGCGCTCTTTATCATGACATCGCAAGCCTACCATGAATTAAGTGCCGAGGATTTGGGCGCAGTGATCGCCTATCTGAAACAATTGCCGCCGGTAGATAGTGCATTGCCTGCACGTCGTATCGAGACACTAGGACGGTTGATGATGGGGGCTGGCATGGTTCCACCCTTCGCCGTTGAGCAGATTGATCACAATGCACCACCACCTGTTGCCCCACCCGCAGGGGTGACAGCAGCCTATGGCAAATATCTAACCCGCACTTGTATAGAATGTCACGGTGCGCAACTCAATGGGATGCCCTTTGGACCTCCCGGCGAAGAAGT
>CAZLOF010000088.1:0-248 GCA_964560745.1 uncultured Thermoflexus sp. | reverse complement strand
CAAATCTTACCCGCGGCGGCGAGTTAGCAACATGGTCGGAAGCCGATTTTTTCAACCTGATGCGCACGGGGATTACACCCAGCAAAAAAGTCGTGAAGACAGAGATGCCCTGGCTTTACTATCGTCGTATGACAGATGATGAGTTGAAAGCAGTGTGGATGTATCTGCAATCTTTGCCTGCCTTACCACAAGGCAAATGATACAAGTGGGGAAAAAGTGGCACAAATATTAAAATGCGCTGGCTAAAA
>CAZLOF010000087.1:0-11337 GCA_964560745.1 uncultured Thermoflexus sp. | reverse complement strand
CGATAAAGGTGACCCGATCATTAACCCCGACAATATTGCGCTCAATGCCCAAGGGCAACTAATGATTCAAGAAGATGCTACTGCCGAAGGCGAAGTTGCTATGTCTAAGGCCAAACGCGATGCTTCAATTTGGCTTTATGACCTCAACACGAAAGCCCTTACGCACATCGCCGAAATGGATCAATTATCTGTTCCTGCCGAAGCAAGAAGCGCTTATGGCAATTGGGAAAGTACTGGCATTATCGACGCATCAGCCACATTTGGCCCCGGCGCTTGGCTCTTTAATGTTCAAGCGCACTCGATTAACATCACAAATGCTACTAAATATCAAGGTTATGGCGTAGAAAGCCGCGTAGTTGAAGGGGGTCAGTTATTATTAATGCGTGTCACAAATCCGGCCCCAATCCCTACGCCAACAATCATCAAGGCTTACAATTTACCCAACATTAGCATTTCAAGTGTAATGAGCAATGTCTTGCCCAACACAATTATTAATGATCGAAAAATTATGTTAGGTGGTGTAGGCAGTGGTTTATGGCGCAATGCCAATGACCCCGCCAATGAATTTTGGATGATCACCGATCGCGGCCCCAATGGGCAGATTCGGGTTAACGATGTCAATCGCCGCACTTTCCCCATTCCCGAATATACACCGCTCATCTTGAATGTGCGTGTAGAAGGTGAATCGATCAAAATCCTACAAACCATTCCGATTGTTGGGCAATCAGGTAAAGGCATAACTGGCTTGTCAAACTTAGACAAGATAGACGAAATACCGTATACATTTGATGCAAAAACCGAACTGACCTATAACGTTAATGGCATGGATTTAGAAGGAATTGTGCGCACAAAAGATGGCGGCTTTTGGGTAGTAGATGAATATAGCCCATCAATCGTACGCGTGGGTAAAGATGGCAAAGTTGTCAAACGCTATGTGCCACAAGGGTTAAAACTCAGCGGCACAGATTATCCGGTGACCGACACACTGCCTGCCATCTTCGCCAAGCGCAAAGGCAATCGTGGCTTTGAAGATGTCGCCATCAGTGGCGATGAAAAAACGCTTTATATCGCGCTGCAAAGCCCTTTGTCTAACCCCGACCGCAAAGTCGGTGACCCATCACGCAACACCCGCATTATTGCCTTTGATATCGCTAGCGAAAAAATAACTGCCGAATATGCTTATCGTTTTGATGCTGCGCGAGATTTTGACCCTAACCCTAAGATTACCCCCGATGAAATGAAATTATCGGGTCTACTATGGGTCAATGCAAACACCTTAATTGTGCTTGAGCGGACTGACGATGTCGCAAAGCTTTATTCAGTCGATATAAGCAAAGCCAGCAATCTTTTGGGCAGCAAATGGGATGATGCAACAACAACACCAAGTTTCGAATCATTAGATGACTTGGGCAAAAACGAAATCAATCCTTTAGCCAAAACATTAGTCGTCGATACCAGCAAGTTTCCCCAAATCCCTAAAAAACTCGAGGGTATCGCATTGGTAGATGCAACGACCATTGCCTTAGCTAACGATAATGATTTTGCACTGGGTGAAATTGATACTGCTGGCAATTTTGCATTTGAAGGCACACGCAGCCAAATTCTCTTGATCAAGTTGCTTAAACCGTTACAATAAATAAGCTGAATACAGATCTTCTCAATCATAAACGGTAAAGACGTAATGCGGAAATCACTAACCCGCCATTCCCGTAGGAAATGGCGGGTTAGTGATTTCCGCATTACGTCTTTTTAAATTGCGCTTGTTTATTGAGAAAACAGTTTCGGTTACACCAGCTCGCGCCCCCCACAAAGGCGATATAGTCATAATGCAAACGCCCGACATCTGCATTCACAAGACCATCTAAAGGCAATTGCCCAACCAAATTAAGAATACCGCGCCGCGCAATGTGCCGCGCCAATGCGCCCACTGCTTCGGCTGATCTTGGGGTCAACGCCACAATATCATCAAAGACACAGCCGAATGCCTCGTTCACCCCAAAATAGGTTTTTCTCAGCGGGCATATCCAAATAAGCCACTGGCTTGTCGCCGCCAATATCAAGGGTGCGAATAATGACGGGGGTGTCAGCCATCGCTTGCAAAATATCGCGATAAGCCTCAAATTGGGTTTGTTCAGAGGGCGCTACGGTGCTATCCATAACCAAAAATTCAGTAGGGGTTGTTTGGCAATTAATAAAATAAAAATTAAAAGATGAAGTCGTTGCGTGCTCGATAAAACAATCTGCACAGAACCAACGCCCCCAATTTGCTGCATAAAGCCGCGCCGTTGCTCTGCCGTGCATCGCACCTCAATGCCAATTCGCGGCAACACACACAACGCAGCTTTATTTTGGGCCAAATGCTCACCCACCCATTTCAAGTCATAATTAAGTTGACGGCTCGATAAATTCAACTTCTCAGCCAGCTCAGCGCGGCTTAGCGGCCCCTTTGCCTCAAGCAACATCAATAACAGATCACGCTGTCTGCTTGTAAGCTGGGTAGCATAAATTTGTTCAACCACACCCATGACGCTAAGCCAAAGCTATCCTTTTTAATCTGATCAAAGCTACTGAATTTGCAAATCAATAAAAACCGCCGCCCTCTTTTATTAATTTGCTATAGATCAATAATTAATATTCTATCTTTAATGCACCGTATATTCATCTCTCTTTTTTTCTAAGCGAATGAACAAATGTATACTATTTCCATCCCCTGTGGGGAATGATCTTGGTAGAGATAGCCTTAATTATTGAGTGGTTAACCCATCATCTCCAAACGGCTATATTACAATTGCGCTCACCATGAGCGAAACAAACAACTTCACCATCAACGATCTCAACCGCGTGCGACGGTTGGCCTATCGTGGTCATTACGACCGCGCCACCATTTACCCAATCGTTGATGAAGCCCTTATCTGCCACGTTGGCTTTGTGCAAGATGGGCAAGCCATCGTCATCCCCACCATTCATGCGCGGGTCGATGACACGATTTACCTGCACGGCGCACCCGCCAGCCGTTTGCTCAAGCTGGCAGCGGCTGGCGAAAAATTGTGCATCACCTGCACCTTGCTCGATGGGTTGGTATTGGCGCGTTCAGCCTTTCACAGCAGCATGAATTACCGTTCGGCAGTATTGTTTGGCGCAGGGCGGCTTGTCACCGATTATGACGAGCAATGGCTGGTGATGGAAGCCATTACCGAGCATGTCGCCAAAGGCCGCTGGGCCGATGTGCGCCGTGCCACCGACAAAGAAATGCAATCGACCAAATTTGTGGCGGTCGAGATTGAAACAGCCTCGGCCAAGGTGCGCACTGGCCCACCCGGTGATGACGAAGAAGATTATACTTTGCCGATTTGGGCTGGGGTATTGCCACTCGCGCTTACCCCATCTGCCCCTATTGATGACCCACGCTTGATCGCTGGTGTTACAGCACCGAAAAATGTGAGCGAATATCGACGCTAGCAAAAAATTAAAATCGACAAACCTTTTATAGCCTTGGAACTTGCTCTATAATAAGATGGCTATCTATATAGCCATCTTATTGTTTATAAGGGGGGCACATGTCAAGTTACACAATCGCGCAAGCAAACAACCAATTGTCAACCATTGTGCATGAGGCAGAACACGGCACACCGGTGCGCCTTACGCGGCGTGGCAAACCGGTGGTTATCATGCTCAACATAGATGAATACACAAAACTATGTGCTACCTCCAATAATTGGTGGGAAAACTATTTGAAATGGCACAAAGCAGCGGATTTCTCGAATGTGACAAATAATGATATGGATGCCGTTTTTGCCAATGTGCGCGACCGCTCACCCGGACGCGATTTCAGCTTTAACGACTAAACATGCTTTATTTGCTTGACACTAATATTGTTTCGGAGTTAGCGAAACCAAAACCACACCTCAGTGTTGTTCAATCATTTGCAGAAAAGCAAGCGTCCATCGCCATCGCCACAATTACGCTACACGAAATACGATTCGGCATAGACCGAACCCCATTCTCAAAACGGCGCGATCACCTAGAAAGCTTCTGGCAAACAGTAGTCGTATATATCCCAAATTTGCCCTATTCAAGCGAAGCCGCAATTTGGCATGCCGAAGAACGCACACGACTCATGGCAATCGGCAAACCCAGCGCCTACGCCGATGGGCAAATTGCTGCAATTGCGGTATGCAACAACCTATCTTTGGTGACCGCCAACACCCAAGATTTTGCCCCATTTAACCGATTACAATTAGAAAATTGGTTTAACGCCTAACCACAACTCACCATGCGCATCGGCTTCGACCTCAGCATTACCCAGCTTAACCAAGCCGGCACCAGCGTCTATGCGCAAAATGTATATGACGCGCTCGCGGCCCTAATTGCCGATGGCACATTACCCGACCTAACGTTATTGCCGCTATCGGCCAACTTGCAACGCCAAATGAGTGGGCGCAAGACCTTGCGCCGCCGCCTCACCACACTTTACACCGATCTTTGGTGGATGCATCTTGCCTTGCCCTTTCAGGCCACTCGGCAAAAAATCGATCTGCTACACATTCCTGCCAACAGCATCCCACTGCTACGCCCATGCCCTGCGGTCGTATTTATCCACGACACCACCATCATCGACACCCCGCAACATTTCCCATTTTGGCATCGCAACTATGCGCGGCTATTTACGCCTTTGGCGGCCCGCCATGCTGCCCACATCCTCACCAATTCCGAGCAGTCAAAACGTGATATTGTGCGTTGTTTTGGCGTGTCGCCCAACAAAGTCACTGTCACTTATTTGGCGGCGAATGAGGCTTATCGGGTTTTAGCGCCTGATATGATTACCGCCGTCACCCAGCGCCACCAACTCAACACCTCCGATGGTTTTATTCTCACCGTAGGCGCACTTGAACCACGCAAAAACCTCATTCGCCTCATAAATGCCTATGCGAAGTGTCGCGCCAATGGCATCACCGCCCCGCTCGTGCATGTCGGGCCAAGCGGTTGGCATTTTGCCGATATTCAGGCCGAGGCGATGCGTTTGGGCATCGCCGAGCAGGTGCGCTTTTTGGGGCGGCTGCCAATTGAAGAAGTAGCCGCGCTTTACAACGCGGCCTCGGCCTTTGTCTACCCATCACTTTACGAAGGTTTTGGGTTGCCGCCGCTTGAGGCGATGGCCTGTGGCGCACCCGTCATCACCTCAAATACATCTTCCTTGCCCGAAGTGGTAGGTGAGGCCGCCATTCAAATTGATCCGCTTGATGTCGATGCATTGGCATCGGCCATTCACACCGTAATGACCCAGCCCGCCCTGGCCCAAACCCTGCGTGAGCATGGCCCGCGCCGCGCCGCACAATTTTCGTGGCGACGCTGCGCCCAAGAAACCGCCCGAGTTTATGCGTTACAAGCAAATTCACTTGTCTGAAATTGCGTCGAGCAGCCCTATCAACCCCAGCGTATAGCTATGCCAGCCAAAACCACAGATCACCCCCACCGCGATACCCGAAATAAACGAGTGGTGGCGAAATTCTTCGCGTTTGTGAACATTTGACAAATGCACTTCGACACAAGGCAAAGCCACCCCGCTAATGGCATCACGCAATGCCACGCTGGTGTGCGTTAGCCCGCCCGGGTTAATGAGCAAGCCATGTGCCCACTCGCGGGCGGCATGAATACTGTCAATCAATACGCCTTCGTGGTTTGATTGCACAATACGCAAATCGACTTTGCGTTGTTTGGCAAGGTTTAACAAATGGTTATTAATATCATCGAGGGTTGTGCTGCCATAAATTTGCGGCTCGCGCAAACCCAATAAATTTAAATTTGGACCGTGTAGAACAAGTATGTTTTTCATAATCTTAAAACGAGTGCCAAGTCCTAAGTTCTAAGTCCTAAGTCCTAAGTCCCAAGTATGATCGATAAGTATCAAGTCACATAACTATTATTCAGCACTTAGATCTTGGCACTTAGGACTTAGCACTCAACACTCAGCACTCAGCATTTTCAACTGCCTCGAAGCGAGGCCACGATGGCTAACGAGATGCTTTTCGGCAGAGGTCAATTCGGCCATCGTGCGACATTGGGCATCGCCACCCACTAAAAACACAGGGTCAAAACCAAAACCATCGCGCCCGCGTTGCTCGTGGGCAATATGCCCTTCGCAAATGCCATGCACCATCGTTTCGTGCCCAGCAGGTGAAATTAATACAATCACCGCATGAAAACGGGCTGTCCGTCGATCATCGGCAATGCCTTGCATCTCACGCAACAATTCGGCACAGCCATCGCCATTGGGCGCGGCCTTATGATAACGCGCCGAAAGCACACCGGGCCGCCCACCTAGCGCATCCACCTCAAGCCCTGAATCATCGGCCATCACCCACAACGGATGCGGCATAGTCGCTTGGGTTTGCAGCGCGGCATAAAACGCTTGGGCTTTAATCTGGGCGTTACCAGCATAGGTAGCCGCCGTTTCATCGGGGTCAAGCGTCAGCCCCAATTCACGTGGAGTATGTAATAAAATCTCGACACCGTTAAAAATCTCGGCTGTCTCAAAAATCTCACGAAACTCTTGCTGCTTGTGCAAGTTGTTTGAAGCAATTAATATGTGGCGTGTTATCATCTTTATCTGTATTTTATGAATAAGTTTACCCCGCTCTCTAGCAAAGTGGTACCACTGCCATCCGAAAACGTGGATACTGACCAAATTATCCCAGCCCGTTACCTAAAAGTCACCGACAAACAAGGGTTGGGCGAAGCCTTATTTGCCGATTGGCGCTATAACAACGATGGTAGCCCCAAGCCTGATTTTATTTTAAACACCAGCGAAATGAAAGGCCGCCAAGTGCTTTTGGCTGGCGATAATTTTGGCTGTGGCTCATCACGCGAACACGCGCCTTGGGCCTTAACCGGCGCTGGTTTTCGCGCCGTCATCAGCACCTCATTCGCCGATATTTTTCGCAATAACTCGCTTAAAAATGGGTTGCTGCCCATCATCGTCGACCGCGACACCCATCAGCAAATGTTTAGCCTTGCCGCCGAAGACCCCGATTTTCAAGTCGTGGTAGACCTCGCCGCACAATCGCTGACATTGCCTGATGGCCGCAATGTCTCTTTCCCCATCGATGGCTTCTCGAAAGCCTGTATGTTAAATGGGGTTGATGAAATTGGTTATGTATTGGGGCTAAAAGACAAAATTGAAGCCTTTGAATCAAGTAGTCAGTAGTCAGTAGTCAGTAGTCAGTAGTCAGATAAGCAACCATCTGACTACTGACTACTGGCTACTGAAATACTAAATCACTCGTTATTTATTTTCCAATCATTCGTGGCCTGCGTCCGCTTACGGTCAACCTATTTCTAGCTGGGGTCTTAGTAATGGGTTGTACTCGTGCCGAAACGCCAACGCCAACGCCTGCACCAGTGCAAATTCGTGTCGCATCCGACGCGGCGGCTTTGCCATTGATGCGTGCATTAACCGATGCCTATGCCACAGCCCAACCCAACACCAATTTTGTGTTGGAATGGGGCAATGCCCCCGCCGCGATGGAAGCGATGCGTTTGGGGCGTGTTCAATTAGGCATTGTGTCAGTGCTACCAAGCACAATCAATCAAGGTACGGGCAATCAAAACAAACCTTGGTTTACCGATTTAGCCACCGATAGCTTGGTTGTGATTGTTAACCCACAAAACAAGCTGAACAATTTAAGCACCTTTGAACTACGTGAAATTTATGCCGGGTCACGCAGTCGTTGGCGCGACATCGACCCAACCCTAACCGGCGATATTGATTTGGGCGCACGTGAGGCCAATGACCCAACCCGAGTGTTATTTGAATCGGTGGTCATGAACAAACTGGCCCCTTCGCCCAATGCCATTGTGTTGCCTTCAATCGATGTGATGCTCAACTTTGTGGCCTTGCAACCAGCAGCCATTGGTTATGTGCCGGCCTCGCGGGTGTTTAATGAGCCGCGTGTCAAAATTATTCGCATCGACGATACCTTGCCCAGCCCCGACACCTTAAATAGTGGCAGTTATCATATGCCAATGCCCATTTATTTTATGGCAAATAGTGAGCCGCAAGACGAGGTGCGCAAATTTGTGGCTTGGGCGGTTGGCCCAAATGGGCAAGCAGTGGCGGCAAAATTAGGTTATAACCCAATCAAGTAAATTCTAGATTTACGATTTTGCATTATCTTGACAATGCCACATTAAAAAGATGTATGGTGAAATCGGCGAAAACTTGTTTACATTTGCGCATATGACATTGTCAAGTTATTCTAAAATCGTAAATCCAAAATCTAAAATCCAAAATAATGTTACTCGCTGTTGGATCACAAAACCCAGTTAAATTAGAAGCCGCCCGCATTGGTGCGACTCAAGCCCTCAGCCGCCCTGATCTCACCGACAATGTGTTTGATGTCATTGGCACACTGGTTGAATCAGGGGTGCGGGCACAGCCAATTGGCGACGATGAATGTATTACTGGCGCGGCCCAACGCGCCATTGCTGCCCTCGAAGCCGTGCCCGGGGCCGAATTTGGCATTGGCTTAGAAGGAGGCGTGGTGGCGGTGCGTGGTGGCCTATTTGCTTGCGCATGGTGTGTGGTGGTCGATGGTTGGGGCAAAACCGGAATGGCTAGCACGGGGCGTTTTCAATTGCCACCGCGTGTGGCCGAATTGGTGCATCAGGGCATGGAATTGGGCGAAGCCGATGACTTGGTATTCGGGCGCAACGATTCAAAATTGCATGAAGGGGCGTGTGGCATTTTGACGCACGGCAAAATGATCCGATCACAGTTTTACAGCCCTGCCGTGTTATTGGCTTTCATTCGTTTTATCAACGACCCAATGTGGGCCGTTGATAATTAATCAATCAGTCAACCCTCATGACAACTTCACTCTACCGCACCGCGCTCGGCACAGAATTCGACCGGCTACATCCAGCCATTCAACGCCATTATGACCTTGGCTTAGGGCAACATGTCACCCTAAACGCCAACATGCGGGCATGGAACCGGCTGGCATTTGCCCAGCCGCTCATGCCATTTACGCCCAAGCCCGGCCACAATTTGCCAACCATTGTCAAAAACACTGGGGTAAAGGACGCACACGACCAAGTTAGTTTTGAGTGGCAACGCGAATTTATTTACCCCAGCGGCACTTTTCGCAATTACACCCTCACCACCGCCCCACCCTCGCCACAGCCTTTCGCGGCAGTCATGGATCGCTTTGCCGGGTTTCCGCAAGTGGCGCTGATATTGGCATTAACAATAAGCGAAGATGGCAATGTGCTCAACATGAACACACGCGGGGCGCAATATATGGTGTTTGGGCAGCGACTGCTCCCCTTACCTCGTTTCATGCACATGGTCGGCATCGGGGTCGAACGTGCCATTGGTCCCAACGAAATTGAAATCAGCATCCGCATTAGCCATCCGCTCTTTGGCGAATTATTTGGCTACGCAGGGCAAGCGGTGGTGGGGGAGATTGGAGATTAGGGATTAGAGACTCATGACTCACAAGTCATAAGTCACAAATAATCGTCAATCCCCAATCCTCCCCCAAAAACAACATGAATGAAAATGACCGCGCCGAGTTGCGCAAATTAATCATAAACTGTCGCCAAGCAACATTGGCAGTGGTAGAAAATGACGAACCCTTTACCGCGATGATTTCGTATGGCATCGATATCGATGGGGCTAGCTTGCTCATTCACCTGAGCAATTTATCGGCCCACAAACGCCAACTCTTGGCGCAACCCCGCTGTAGTCTACTCATTTGCCAGCCCGACACTGGCACTGGCGAGGTCTTGGCACTACCACGAGTCGCCATCCAAGGCACTGCAATTCGCCTCGACAAAACCAGCCCGGCCTACGAAGTGGCAAAAACTGCTTACCTCGCCAAATTACCGACCTCGACCATTATGTTTAGCTTGCCCGATTTCGACCTGTTTCGCATCACGCCCCAAAGTGGGCGCTATGTGGCTGGCTTTGGTCGCGCCTTCACCCTCACTGCCGCCGATTTTTAGCCAAATTCATATTTTCGGTCACAAAGCGCACAAAGATCCCAAAGAAAACAACAAATCTCTAATCCTTAATCCCCAAGCCTTCCCGCCTCACCCTCGCCGCAAATACATCCCAATTCAGCACCGTTTCATACCGTTGCCGCGCAGCTTGGCGCATGGCGGCATAGTGTTGGGGTTGGTGAATGAGGTCTATGATGGCATCACGATACGCCTCAGCCGCCGCATTCGGCGGCAACAATAACCCATTCACCCCATGTTGCACAATAGACGACACACCGCCGGTGGCCCGCGCAATGACCGGCAAACCCAAGGCCATTGCCTCGCAAAACACAATGCCATAGGCCTCGGCCCGCGACGGCACACAAAACAAATGCGCCTTGGCATAAAGTGTCTGCAATTGGGCGGCTTGTTCGGGCACGCTCTTGCGCAAAAAGCCATGCACCGTGGTCAACTGCGGATGCCGTAATGGCAGCGTCACTGATGTGCCAACGATATCCACCTGTGTCGGCACACCCGCCCGGATAAGCGCATCTTGCACATCCAGCACCGTGTCTAACCCCTTGCGATGCTGCTCGACTGCCACAAACAACAACCGTAACGGCGCAGCACCGATTGACGTGCTGATCGGCACATCGGCAACAGTTGCAGGCACATGCTCGGCGGGCAAATTGGCCCCATATGCGATCAGGTGCAATTTGTCGCGGGCGATGCCATAATCATGGGCAGCGCTTTCAAGCGCCCACGCCGATGGGTAAATGACGGCGGCGGCCTTGCGCAAGGTGGCTTGCTCGGCGCTGCGGGCGGCTTGGCGTGATTCGCGCTGCCAATTGCTAAACCAATCATAATAGCCATCACAGGCCGCAAACGTGCCATCGCTGGTGTAAATGAGCGGCTGGCGAAATTGGCACAACCCCACTTCGGGCGTGACAATGGCATACACCGCGTCGGGCTGCGTTTGCGCCACACGCCGATCAATCTCAGCCGCCACCGCCTGCATATTGGCGTGGGTGTAACGGGCAAACCACAGCGGCACGCCGCGCCCCAAGGCCTTACGCGCCGCGCGAAAAACCCATTCACGCCCACGTTGCCATTTTGGCATAGCGCTTTGAATGGGGTATCCAGCGATCAACTCGAGCTTAGCCCGCCGCAACCCCGCCAGCATAAAATAAGGGATACCGCTCCATGCGCGGGGCTGGCTAAAATCTTCGAGACCGATGATGAGCAATTTCATATTAAGAGTTAAGCGTTAAGCGTTGAGAGTTAAGCGTTGAGGACTCTCAACGCTTAACTCTCAACTGAAGCAAACACCCGCCCAAAGCCTAACTGACAGTGAAA
>CAZLOF010000086.1:0-11351 GCA_964560745.1 uncultured Thermoflexus sp. | reverse complement strand
TGAAAAGTCACGGTCGTTGTAATACACAATTGCTTTTACAAACGGATAATTTTGAACCGCATTATAGGCATCCAAAATCCAACCGGCTTTGTTTTGACCCTCAACCGTGCCAAATTCATGAATCATTTGTGGCTTGGGGTAACGACAAGCAAAATCTTTTAGCCGATTACCAACAAATGAATCGAACGATCGCCAAGGCCATGCCCCACCCGGTGCAGTTTGCGCGTAGTTATAGGCGTTAATACCAACCCAATCGACGACATCATTGCCCGGGTAATAATCGGTGGGTTGATTGCCGGGGGTATCAGGATATGAATCAAAGTTGGGTGCCCACAAAAATTCGACATTGGTCGCGCCTTCTTCGCGGAACAAGGCCCGCACCCGACGAAACATATTGATGTAATCACCCGGTGTTTGATTAAAATGGCCGGGCCAGTAAGACGTGGCTGCACCATTCATTTCATGGGCAAGCTTTAAGATAAAGCGGCGTTTCGATTCAGCTTTAAGCGCTTTGGCATAATTGCGAATATAGCCATCGCAACCACCGGCTGCAATCGATGCGGGCGGGATGCCACCATTGTAATCTTGATTACAGCCCAAAGCGCGTTTGCCATTTTTAGGTTCCCATGCCAACATAATGGCAGGATGATCAACTGCATTAAGTTGATAATCCATTTGAATCCCTAAAAACCACCCGCCATCTCGAAAAGTCAAAGCCCAATCGAGATAATACATTGCAACACCCAACTTTTTGCCGGTTAGGTTATTGAAGTTTGCAATTTCAGTCCCGTAGTTATAAGTTGGAATGACATAAGCGCCAACGGTAATACCTGAAGCGTTTTGGGTTGTGCCCGATTTGCTCGCATCGGCTGACCCTAACAATGAAACAGTCTCATTTGCATCTGCATCATGACGCATGTTGTCCGGTGAACTATTGGCTTGAAGGTGAATCGTTGGCTGGGTCCATAGTGACGCAGCAATCGCACATATCGCGATACTATTGACAAGTCTTTTCATTCGTGCTTAGAGTTTAGCAGATTCTAAAAACAATCATTGAAAATTTGCATACCCTTTTCAGCACAGAGCAAATTCCCCAAAGACATTATGCTAATTTCACTATCGCCCCCTCAAGCTACGCTTGAGGGGGCGATAGTGAAATTGGCATTCATTACAAAGCGCGACGCAAAATCCATTCAAAGGCTTCGGCATTGAGTGGGCGCGGGCTACAACGAATAAGCCGTTGATAACGTAAAGTCGATTGTGCCATCGCAGGAATATCACTGGCTGTCACCCCGATATCGCTTAACCCATTGGGGATCCCGACATCGGTCTTGATTTGACGAATGGCCTCAATCGCCCACATTGCCGCATCTCGATCCGAGATACCATCGGCGCGTTCACCCAATAAGTTGGCAATTTCGGCAAATTCACGGGTTTGGGCTGGCAGCAAATAATCGCACACAGCAGGCAACAAAATGGCATTGCCCAAACCATGCGAGGTATGCGTGAGCGCCCCTACGGGGTATTGCAAAGCATGAACCGCCGACAGCCCCGAATTGGCAAAGGCCATGCCCGCCATTAACGCCGCCAACGACATAGCCTCACGCGCTGCCACATTGTGCGGCTGATACACCGCTGTACGCAAATTGGCCCCAATCAGTTGAATGGCCTTGGTGGCATGCGCATCGCTGAGCGGATTTTTGCCCGGAAAAGCCACCCGCATGTCTACAGGGATGGGGAGCGCGAAATGCTCAATCAGCGTATAAGCCTCGACAGCGTGCGTGAGCGCATCCATACCGCTTTCAGCCGTCACTTTGGCTGGGCAACTAACGGTCAACAATGGGTCGATAACCGCCAAGCGCGGCAACAAGTAATTAGATGAGACCGCAAGTTTTAGCTTTTGGGTCACATCCTCTAGCACTGCTACAGGGGTAGTCTCTGAGCCTGTGCCAGCGGTGGTGGGCACAGCGATGATGGGAATGGTGCGCCCGGGCACTTTGTCTTCGCCAAAATAATCAAATGGTGTGCCACCGTGCGTCAAAATGGCGGCAACCACTTTTGCCACATCAATATTGCTGCCACCGCCGATGCCAATAACAACATCGACATTTGTTTTGCGGGCAGCCTCAACGGCATTAGACACAATATCAGTGCTCGGCTCGGGTGCGCCTCCTTCAAATATGGCACTGGCAATACCAGCCTCGCTCAAGCTGGCGCGCACCACATCGACCACACCGGCTTTTATCAGGTTGCTGTCGGTCACAATAAAAGCCGAACGCAGCCCCATCAGCGTTAATTCGCTGCCCATTTGCCGCGCTGTATTTTGACCAAATAAAATTTGTTCGGCGGCACTAAATTTCCAATAAGTTCTCATAATATACTTACGGTATGATAGTTCAATCTGACACCGTATTTACCGATCCAAATGACAATGGCCCACGTGGGTATCTTGTGCGCCCTGGCGACGGCCAAGCCTACCCCGGAATTGTACTCATCCAAGAATGGTGGGGTATTGAGCCTCATATTCGTGATATTGCCCAGCGCCTTGCCAGCGAGGGCTTTGTGGTGATGGTTCCCGATTTGTATCATGGGCAAATTGCCACTGAGCCAGATGACGCTCGTAAGCTGATTATGATGTTGCGCGGCAATGTTGAAATTGCCTTACGCGAAGTAGAACTGGCGGCTGAATATTTGCGCAAAGACCCGGGTGTATCGTCAAAAAAACTAGGCATTATGGGGTTTTGTGTTGGGGGCTTCCTCACCTTTAAGATGGCTTGCCGCTACCCACATATCGGGGCCTCATCGCCTTGGTATGGCGGCGGTATCGACCCGCGCACCGAAGATATCTCGAAGATCAATGCACCGATGTTGGCGGTGTATGGTGAATTAGATGGGGGTATTCCATTAGCACAAGTACGGGCGATTGAAAGTGCCTTAGCTGAAGCAGGCAAAACCGCCGAAGTGCGGGTATATGCTGGGGCAGGTCACGCCTTTCTCAACCCCGATCATGGCGCTTATCATGAAGCATCGGCCAAAGATGCATGGGCGCGGGCCGTCGCTTTGTTTAAAACCAATTTGGCTTAGACAGCGTTTCTTAAAACAATTTTTCGCCAAAATGACTATCTCTCGCCTCGTAAAACTAGGCGAGAGATAGTCATTTTGGTATTTCAGCCTATGCGTATCATCGGTGTTTTAATTTTTCGTGGTCAAGATTAAATTTTTTTAACCATAACGCCATCTAAATTTAACTTTAATCTTTTATATTTACGCATGTTCGGTGTTTCTCTCCTCCTATTTGCTAATGATTAAGTGACGGCTTAGGGTTAAGGTCGTCACTTAATCATTTTTCCAGAAATGATTAATAAATTTCCGACAAGAAGTTATCGATCTATAAATTGCAATTGGCGCAGCTTTAATTCTTAACACAGATTTAAAGGCACGTTGTTAGTATTCAATTCATAAGCAACACCCATAAAGAAGAATGTGTGTTGCGCTGATTATCAAAAATCAAAAGGAAAAAATGAAGACGAATCTAATATTAACCATTTCAATGGGTATAGCAATGACCTTGCTAGCCGCTTGCGCCCCGGCCGCAACACCAGCTCCAACAACTGCCCCAGCAAAACCAGTCGCCGCAGCCCCCAGCGGAGCCATTAACCCCAAAACAGGTTTGCCCGATGTTGACCCCAGCAAGGTTCAAGGCAATATCATTAGCGCTGGTAGCAGCACTGTGTTCCCGCTGACCCAACGTGTGTCAGAACTGTTTAAAGATGAAGGCTATAAAGGCCAAATCACCATCGATAGCATCGGCACTGGGGCCGGGTTTGAGCGTTTTTGCAAAGGCGAAACCGATATCTCAAATGCCAGCGCCAAAATTAGCGAAAAACAACTTGGTGATTGCCAAAAGAACAACATCACCCCAGTCGAATTTCGGGTTGCCACCGACGCTTTGGCCATTGTTGTTAACCCCAAAAACACTTGGGCACAATCGTTAACCGAAAAGCAAATTGGCGATATTTTCTCTGGCAAAGCCAAAACATGGAAAGAAGTTGATGCCGCTTACCCCGACAAAAAGATCATTTTGTATAGCCCCGGCACCGATAGCGGCACATTCGATTATTTTGTGGAACATTTCTACAAGAAAGACAAGAAACCCATTTTGGATGCCAAACCACAACTAAGCGAAGATGACAACGTGCTCGTGCAAGGTGTTACGGGCGATGAAGGCGCGATTGGCTACTTTGGCTATGCTTATTTTGTCGCAAATTCTAGCAAGTTGCGGGCTGTTAAGGTCAATGATGTTGAACCAAACCAAGCCAATGTTGATGCCAACAAGTATGCAGTAGCTCGCCCATTATTTGTGTATAGCAGCGCCAAGATCATGAAAGATAAGCCTCAAGTTGCTGCTTTTATCAATTTTTACATTGTAAATGTTGACCGCGCACTTAAGAAAGTGGCTTATTTCCCTGCGCCAACCACCGAGCTAAGTATCGCTAAGGCCAATTGGATTAGCGCAATGAAGTAAATCGAAATTATTTTGTTGGTTAAAAACAAATGACACCATCATAAAGATGGTGTCATTTGTTTTATTTTTCATGATTTTAAAATTAAGGTTTTTATATCGATACCTTCGCCAATTTGCAATTGCCTGCCTATAAATTTCACAATTAAGATAATGAAGATATTATATCGATAAATATCGCAAAAAATCAAAATTAATATTGTTTTTTCACTAAAAAATATTAATCAAGTAAATTTAATTTTCAAAAGTGTAATATTAACAAAAAGTTAAATCTGAAGTTTGGTAATATTAAAAGTAACGTGGGGATCAACAGAACAAATACGCTGTAATATCAAAATCCTCATTTGCATAACCATCAAACACTTTTATTGTGGAGAAATATAAAATGAAAACTTGGGAATATTTATTTGTAATATGTGATTATCGTAAACATCTCGCCATGCCACGATATATTAATGATGAAGAGATTGACGAATGGAAGAAGAAATCGTCTATCTCAGAATTTGCCAACCAAAAAGGCCGCGAGGGCTGGGAATTAATTTCGGCAGACAATACCGCTCAGGAATATATCTTCAAACGCGAAATAGTCTTAGCATCTGATCTTAAAGCCGCTGACACTAAAGGCTGAGCGGCGAGCTATTTTCGTCAAAATCGCTCTATGGTCTTTGTGAACAGAGGCAAGACCCTGTTCACAAAGACCATTAAGTGATTTTGACATTGCATCCCTCAGCCTTGATAAAATACCGTCAACCTCATGAATGTAGAACTCATCGCACTTAATCGCATGGCTTTTGGGCTGCGCCCCGGCGACCTTGAAGCATTTCGCGCACTTGGCAATACTGATGATGCCCGCTTGAGTGCCTATATCGAGCAACAGTTGCAACCTAATAATATTCTTGATACAGAATGCGATAACAAGCTCACCTTAGCAGGATTAACGACTTTGGGCAAATCGCTCACCCAATTATGGGCCGAGCACTTTGTAGACAACAAAAAAGATTACTCGTTTCGTATTGCGCCTATTACCGATACACGCAAAGCCACAATCTTAAGAGCGGTCTATAGCAAACGGCAATTGCAAGAGATACTTGCCGATTTTTGGCACAATCATTTTAATGTCTTTGGTTGGGAAGGCTACGCCCAACATGTTTGGTCACATTATGACCGCGATTGTCTGCGCGTCAATATGTTTGGCAATTTTCGCCAAATGCTCGAAGCCGTTGCCACGAGTCCGGCCATGTTGTATTACCTCGACAACTATCGCAATTCACGTGGGGGGCCAAACGAAAACTGGGCGCGTGAATTGATCGAACTGCACACGCTAGGCGCAGAAAACTATTTGGGCGTGAAGCCCCAAAACGAAGTACAGGGCTACGCCAGCGGGTCGCCCATTGGCTATGTAGACGGCGATGTATATGAGGCTACACGCTGTTTTACCGGGTGGCGTGTGAACGATAGCACCTATGAAAAAGATGTCACCAACACCGGCACGTTTTTGTTTTATGAGCCATGGCACGACCGTTTTCAAAAAATTGTGTTGGGCAAAAATTTACCACCCGACCAATCACAGCTTAAAGATGGGCGCGATGTGCTCGATATTCTCGCCG
Organism: uncultured Thermoflexus sp.; assembly: GCA_964560745.1. Lineage (GTDB taxonomy): Bacteria > Chloroflexota > Anaerolineae > J036 > Brachytrichaceae > AQU-03. The sequence continues at coordinate 5,222 of CAZLOF010000086.1, read as the reverse complement.
CCCACCCGGGCACAGGGCGTTTCGTGTGCCGCAAGTTATGCCGACGGCTGATTAGCGATAACCCACCCGATCGCATTGTGAATGAGGCAGCGGCATTGTTTACCGCCCAAAAAGATGCGCCAGATCAATTGCGGCAGGTCTATCGGCTCATTTTAAAATCGCCCGAATTTAGCCAAACGTGGGGCGACAAAATTAAGCGCCCCTTTGATTTTGCCATGTCGATGTTACGCGCTACCAATACCGACATTACCTTTCAAGACGATAGCTTTTTCTGGAATTACAACGCGCTCGGTCAGGCAATGTTTGACCGTCGCCCACCTGATGGCTACCCTGATACCAAAGAGGCATGGACAAATACCACTTCGATATTACAACGTTGGCGACTCACAGCGGCGGTGATCGAAGGTAACATTAAAGGCTTTAACGCCAAGATTGTCGAGCAAACACCAGTCAATGCCATTACGCCCAACCAACTGGCCGATTTTTGGATCGACCGGATATTGGGCCGCGCCATGACGCGCCCAGATGACCGTGCCGAGATTGTGCGTTTAATTGCCCAAGGCAAAGGCAATGATACGGCCCTTACCACCGCCCAAATTGCCGAGCGTATACCACGCGCTGTTGAACTCGTTTTAATGTGCCCAGATTTTCAATTGAAATAATGAACTCATCATCTCTCTGGACCCGCCGCCAATTTTTGCAGGGCTGCTCGGCTGCAATTGCGGCTATGGCTGGCTCACGCTTGTCCAATTTGGCATTTGCCGACCCAAGCAGCCCGCTGGCTGAAAATAGCGATATTCTTATTTGCGTGTTTTTGCGCGGCGGATGGGATGCGCTGAATGTCATCCCGCCGATTGATGGGCCAGATCGCGGGTTATATGAATCGGCCCGCGCTAATTTAAAAATAGCCACCAGTGGTCAAAATTCGGCCTTAAAGTTAGATGATCGTTTCGGGTTTCACCCGGCCTTGGCCCCATTACACGAGCTATATAAAGCCAAACACTTGGCCGTAGTACATGCCACTGGCCTCACCGCCGACACCCGCAGCCATTTTGATGCCATGCAGTTTATGGAATTGGGCACGCCCGGTGCAAAGGCATCTACCACTGGCTGGATCACGCGGCATTTAAATACCATCGGCATCGGCAGCGCCCTTATTCCAGCCTTGGCGGCAGGCAACGGCCAGCCCATTTCACTATCGGGGTTAACCAATGCTGCCGCCATGAGTAACCCGAGCAGTTTTAAATTAGCGGGACACTGGAAATATATCGAACAGCAACAAGCCGCCCTGCGGCAAATGTATGGCGGCAGCAATAGTTGGATTCACGTGGCGGGGTTAAATACGCTCAACGCCATTGACACCGTTGAACAAGCCAGCTCGGGCAATTATGCCCCCGCCAATGGCGCGACTTACCCCAATGGCGGGTTTGGCGATCAACTGAAGACCATCGCCCAAATCATCAAAATGAACCTTGGGTTACGCGCCGCCACTGTCGATTTGGGCGGCTGGGATACGCATGAAAACCAAGGCGATGGCGGCACAGGCTATTTGTCGAATATGCTGAGCCAATTGGCGCAAGGCTTGGCGGCACTGTATACCGATTTAGATGGCGCAGGTGGCAGCAATTACGCCAGCCGAGTGAGCATGGTTGTGATGAGCGAATTTGGCCGCCGTGTCAAAGAAAATGCCAATCATGGCACCGATCATGGTCACGGCAGCGCCATGCTGGTTCTTGGCGGTGGCATCAATGGCGGGCAAGTGTATGGCAATTGGCCCGGCCTCGCCAACGAGCAATTGTATGATCGTGCCGATTTGGCAGTCACCACCGATTATCGGCAGGTGTTGGGTGAATTGGTGGTGCGGCGGTTGGGCAATAAAAATTTGGGGGCAGTGTTTGCCGGTATCAACTATGCACCTTTAGGCGTGGCCCAAGGCACTGATGATGGCGTGACACTGGCGACGCCCTCACCTTCGACATCCGCCTCGGCAACCCCTCAAACAACCGTTACCCCAGCCCCAAGCATGACAGCCACCCCGACGACCCCCCCCCCCCCTGCCCCTCCCAATTTAACCAACCAAACATTCTTGCCGCTTACGGCCAACCAAATACGCCGTTAGGCCGTTAGGCAAAAATAAATAATGCGGTTTACCCATTGACCCGCCCGTACCCCCTGTTACGGGCGCGATAGTCACATCGGCAAAACCTTTTATCAACTTAGAATCTGCTCTAAGCAACACCCCAAAATTTGATTACGTCTAGGCTACCTATAGATAGCTTGCATATTTGTTGCAATCCAAAGAAGAATATAAAAATAACAATTATTAAACAAAATAAAAATCCCTCTAAAGACCAATATCTCATTGCACCACATTTAGTTATAGTTGCAGTGATAGTATCAAGGAGTATTGGTCATGAAAAAGTTATATGTTGTTGGGTCGATCTGTGTATCGATTGTTTTAATTGGGTGCAATACAAATCCCAGCACCCCGGGGGCAGGTTTAGAAGCGTCACGCATCGGCGTTCCAATTGCAGTGGGCTTACCGACCGCCGTCCCGGGTAGCGCCTCATTTGTCATTACGTCTACGCCATCTCCATCCTCATCTACCCGTTCAGCCGCGCCGGTCGATACCCGTGTGGCTGAAAAAGCCAATCAGGTGATAAAAGCGATTAAAAATAAAGATTTCGCCGCCATCAATGCGCTTACCCACCCAGCACGTGGTTTGTGTTTTTCGCCCACCGTTCAAATGTCGCCCAATAGCGTCTGCTTAAAAGCCAATCTATTGCCGGATTATTTAGAGGGAACAAGGCGCAGCCAACTATTTAATTGGGGCAATAGCCATGGAACACCAGTGCGGCTTAATTTTAATGATTATTTTGAGCGCTATCTTAATAGCCGCGACTTTAGCAGCAGCACTGCCACCATTACCCCCAACCCGCGTGAGGCACGCGGGCCAGTCAAGAGCAATATTGCACGGTTTTATCCCAATTGCGCCGCCGTTGAATATTATGTGCAAGGCACCGGCAGCAATGACTGGCGCGCCATCAGCGTGGTTTTTCAGCCTTATCAGGGCGATTGGCGTTTGATTGCAATTGTGAGTGACGAGGCGTAATCTTTGGCTATCTCCAATTTTGCTTCAATAGCCTCAAGGCGCATCGATAAATTCAACTTTTTCAAACCCAGCCGCCAGCAATACCCTTTCAATGATAGCTCGGGCATTACGTGAAGCATCCCGCAGCAAGCCGCTTTGAATGGCCATTTCACGCAAGGCCTTCACGGCTTGCTCGCGGGCTTGGCCTTCGAGTTCGAGCGTAGGCGATAACACAATCAAATTGGTGCGGTCATATACCCGCGTTGTGCAAGGTTGGGTCGAATCATCGATCAGATACACATCTTGCAATTCAGCCTTAGGCAGGCGCACGGTCACGGTCTTGCCATCGGTGCTTACTTGCACATCTTCTTCTCGCAATTTTGAGAGGTCGATGCCAGCCTTGATGCGCCCGCAGGCCACCAACAACAAGCGTTCCACAATCACATTGCCTACCCGCGCCTTTTGTGCCTCGACAATGGTCGACATGTAGGACGAAACGGTTGACAAATCGGCTACCGCCCGCACTTGCAGAATGGCCGGTGGGCGGGCAACAATGGTAGGCGTGGCGGCGGGCAACACGGTCTTAACGATATTGGCTGGGTTAGCGGCATCTGCCGCCTGCCCTAATCGGTCGCCAAAATTGCGCAACGCCAAAGCCACAATCAACGCCCCCGCAATGCACCCCAGTGCCAACATACCTGCAATCAGCGGCCCCAACCCACGTCGCGGCGGTGGTGAAGGGGGCGGTAATGATGGGGGCGGCGGTGGGCGCGGCAATGCCCGCCTTGGCGGCACAGTCGTTAGCCCTTGGTTGGGTCGTCGCGGCGGCTGCATAAAAGAAAGGACTAGGGATTAGGGATTGGGGATTGAGGTTGAGTCACGAGTCACGAGTCATGACTTGTGACTCATGACTCGTGATTCATAATTTACCTTTGTTTTTAATCCCTATTCCCTATTCCCCAATCCCTATTCCTTAATCCCCAATGTCTTCACATGGGTGTCCAACACAGCATCACTTGGCTCAACGAGTTTAGACCCATCATAAAAAACAATGGTGGGAATACTACGCATACCATTATTGAGCGATTTAATTAATTCTTCAGCCTCTTTGTTTTTATCAACATCAATCCATTCATAAGGCACATTATTGTTGTCAAACCAGCGGCGAGCACGGCGAGTATCGCCACACCACATAGCGCCATAAAATTTGGTGATTGTTTGGGTATCCGTCATGTTTTTTCTTTAAGTTGAGAATGATCGATGTGTGTTTTCACACCTTACATTTTGATTATACGCTTGGCGGCTTTTTCACTTATAACAATTGTGCGTTTGGCAAATAACCTATTCACGCTAAAATCCATCCTCAAATACGATGTAGTCATCGTTAACCTGTTTAATCGCGGCTTGCAATGCGACAATATCAACATACCGCGCTAGTTCAGGGTCACGCTGCGCCATCTGCAACACCATACGAGCATAGGCCTTCTCTGAGCCATGGAAACCGTCTAACGTTTCAGCATCACTCGCCCCCACACTGGCTAAATCCGAAAAATCAAATAAGCTATAGCCTAATGCGGCAAAAAGAGGCCGAATACTTGGGTCAATTTTTGCCAAATAGGCGAATTTGCCCGAATCTTGCATCGTTTTGTAAATGCTATGGGCGTAGGGCGGCAAATAGCCAATGACGCGAATGTTACGGCGTTGACATTCAGCTAAAAATAATTTCAGCTCGGCAACGGCGGCGGCATTAACCTCGGCCCCCGGCTCGAAGCGAAAACCGCCATTGGCGATGCGGTCAAGCGTATCTTTATATTGATAATCGCGCCAAGTTTGGCTTTGTGGGTTGTCATCACGCGGGTAGCGATAACTGCCATCACTGCGAAAACCGGCGTTTTTGCTGAGCGCGGTTAAGCCCAAGCGTTGTGCATTGGGCTGGGCTGCCGTAACCATTGGCAAATTAATTTTGCCGCTGAGGTAATCTTCATACACCTGCCTAAAATGGGTTGCCACAATTTCAAATGCGCTGAGTTGGCGCGCCCCTGCCAACACCCGCGCATAGTCGTCATTGGCTAAATTATCCCAATTGACGTTAAAAAAATATTGGTCTAGCCCCAAAATCAACACTTTAGGC
>CAZLOF010000085.1:0-11378 GCA_964560745.1 uncultured Thermoflexus sp. | reverse complement strand
ACTTTACGCATAATTTTTGTAAGGGTCAAAATAATAGCGGAACCGTCATTTCTCGCTCTGTTGCTCAGAAATTTAGATTTATTGTATATCATACTTGTCATTCCGACCCTTCGACAAGCTCAGGGTAAACTACGAGGAGGAATCTTTGCATAACTTGGGTGTCGCACCGATTTACCGCAAAGACCCCTCGCTTCGCTTCGGGGTGACAAGCTAGTTCATTTACATTGTTGGACGCAGAACGCTTGCACCCTGCGTCTTTAAATTTCGAAATGACGGTTTTACTATTATTTTGACACCTACATAAATTGCGCATTTTTGAAAATGAGCGGGCAAAGATGGTCGTCATCTTTGCGGTATATAAAAAACTTAGCGGGGAAAAGGTGGTTTTGCCACCATAACAAAGACATTGAACAGAAATAACCATAAAAATTTACAACGCTGGATTATTGGCTTTATGTTTTGGGGGTTGTTGTTGCAACCATTCGCGCCCAGCCAAGCCGACAAAGATGAGGATTGGCAAACAGCCATTTACTTGCCCGCCGTTTTAAATATGGCGCAAAACGGGTTGCCAACCAGCCCCGCGCCAAGTTGCCCTACGACATCTTCCAACATATTTAATGCTGTGCCTGTCGATAGCGCTCCTTACAAAAATAATCGCATCACTGATGAAAACGCCGATTTTCGCTTGTCGGTGCTAGGGGTATCGAGCATTGCGGCTTATTTAAATCTTGTCGATTACGGCGGGTTTGGCGATGCCAATGCGCCACGTTTTCAGCATATGTTTTCGCCCAGCCGCACCCCTTATTTTTATGGCGCTTATAAACGCCATGATTGGAACTGGGACGAAAACGGCGCTCCTCCGTATGGCAGCCGAGGGGGGGTCAATAATGATTGGCCGGTTTCGGCCCTCGATATTGCCACTGTGCCCGGTGAGGAGTTATCAATCCCATATCGACCAGTTGTCATCGGCAATGGTGGGCACATCGCCTTGGTGTTATATGCCAGTGAACGCGAATTAACCTTTACCTATAGCCGTAGCGACCATGTTGGTAATGGTTGGGTGATGCATATGTTGGGTTTGTGTGTTGATCCGGCGCTGGTTGCGGCGTATCGCGCCCAAATTAATAATGGGCGACGCGCCACTGGGCAATTGCCCGGTATTAAGCCCAATCAAATCGTCGGCACGGCGTTAGATGACCATATGACGATTGCAATCCGGGATCGTGGGGCATTTTTAGACCCACGATCACGCAAAGATTGGTGGCAAGGCGCACCCGCCATGACAATGCCGCCAACCGCAACCTCGGTACCAACGGCAACGCCGTTGCCTATACCGCCCACCGAAACACCTGTGCCAGGTACGCCAGCGCCAGTTATTCCAACTGCAACGCCGACCCCCATTCCACCCACAAACACGCCAACACCCGTGCCGCCTACATTTACACCAACACCTGTGCCGCCAACGCCGACCCCAATCCCCCCAACACCCACACCAACGCCTATTTCCTATTGCCCAAATTCAAACCAGTTTTACCCAGCCATTCCCAAAGACAGCGGTCACTACAAAAATAATTCAATCACAGATGCCAACCCCGATTTTCGATTGTCGATTTTGGGCTATTCACCCACCAGTGCCGCGCTACAAACGGTGGGCTATAACGGCGATACCGACCTCAATGCCCCACGTTTTCACGGCTTATTCGAGCCAAACCGTGTGCCAAGTTTTCGTGCAGCCTATAAACGCCATGATTGGAACTGGAATGGCGGCCCGCCACCGTATGGCAGCCGAGGCGGCGTTAATAATGATTGGCCGGTAACGGTGCTTGACCTCGCTACCGGTCAAGGCGAATCAATTTATATCCCCGAGCGCGATGTGGCAATTTGGGCTGACAATTTGGTAGCGCTGGTGTTATTTGCCGATGTCAAAGAATTGACTATTGCCTATACCCGCAGCGACAGTGTTACCAATGGCTATGTCGTTCACATTACCAATATTTGTGTCGAGCCAAATTTGTTGGCAACCTATCGCGCCCAATTAACCCCAGATGGCTATCGTGCCACCAATTTGCTGCCAGCCTTGCGCAAGAATCAACGTATTGGCACCGCTGATGGTGACAAAATTACTGTTGCTGTCACCGATGGTGGGGCGTATCTTGACCCGCGTTCACAAAAAGATTGGTGGCGATAATTGAACTATGCAAAACCCTATTCACCTGACTTGCGAATATTTGAACAACCCGCTTGGCCTCGATGCGCTTCAACCGCGGCTTAGTTGGCAATTTGCCGCCAATGCTGGCTTAAAAAAACAAACGGCCTATCAAATCATTGCTGCCAATAGTTTGGCGGCGTTACAGGCTGGGGTGGGTGATGTGTGGGACAGCGGGCGCGTTTGTAGCGACCAATCGCATTTAGTGGCCTATGACGGCCCTGCCCTTGCATCGCGGCAGCGGGTGTATTGGAAGGTGCGGGCATGGAATGAGGCTGGCGACGGCAGCGATTGGAGCGAAGTGGCATATTGGGAAATGGCGCTATTACACCCCCAAGACTGGCAAGCTGCTTGGATCGAAGCCCCTTGGTCGGGTGGCCCACGCACCACTAGCCCCTCGCCTTACTTGCGCCGCGTTTTTAGCTTGCCTGCACACCCCATTCGCGCCCGTCTTTATGTGTCGGCTTTGGGTGTTTTTAGGGCTTCGCTGAATGGGACCCGCGTTGGCAATGACGATTTTGCACCGGGTTGGACCAATTATCACAAACGGGTGAATTATTGTATTTATGACGTGACCGATTTGCTGCAAGTTGGCGATAACGCATTGGGCGCTATTCTCGGCGATGGCTGGTATTGTGGGCACACTTCGTGGTATCACCGTCAAATGTATGGCGAGCGCCCGCGATTTTTGGCCCAACTCGAAGTCGAGCTGGCAAATGGGGAACGGGTTTGCCTCAATACCGACGCAACATGGCGGGTTAGCACTGGCGCCATTCTCGAAAGTGATATGCTGATGGGCGAAAGTGTGGATGCGCGGCGTGACATGCCGGGTTGGGACACCCCCAATTTTGACGACAGCCGTTGGCAACCTGTGGCGCTATTCACCGACCCCGGCCTAACACGCAGCGCTTTTGTGGGTGAGCCGGTGCGCCCCATCTGCGAGCTAGCGCCGATTGCGCCACCACATCGTCGCAAAATCCACACTTGGAATATTCACACCTTTGATCTTGGGCAAAATTTTTCGGGGCGAATTCGGCTAAAAGTGAGTGGTAAACGCGGTGACACCCTAACCCTGCGCTATGCCGAAGCCCTCAACCCCGATGGCAGTGTTTATACTGCCAATTTACGCTCGGCCCGCGCCACCGATCATTACACGCTTAAAGGCGATGGGGTTGAGGTTTACGAATCGTTTTTCACCTTTCATGGTTTTCGTTATGTCGAAATTAAGGGTTTGGCCGATGAGGTGCCAGCCGACACAGTAACAGGTGTCGTTTTACATAACGATATGCGCCAAACCGGCAGTTTTAGTTGTAGCAATGCGCTGCTTAACCAACTTCAACATAACATCGAATGGGGGCAACGCGGCAATTATTTAGATGTGCCCACCGATTGCCCACAGCGTGATGAACGCATGGGCTGGACCGGCGATGCCCAAATGTTTATTCGCACGGCGGCCTTTAATTTTAATGTTGCGCCTTTTTTCAGCCGTTGGCAGCGGGTGATGGACGACGAACAGGGTGAGAATGGCGCAATTCCGGCGGTCATTCCCAATACCGACCCGGCTTTTGTGCCAGATGGCGGCCCAGCTTGGTCAGATGCTGCCATTATTTGCCCGTGGACGGTGTATCGTTGTTATAACGACACCCGCATTTTGAGCCAGCATTACGCCACCATGCAACGTTTTATGGCTTATTTGGCGGCGACTGTGCAAAACGACATTCGCACCTACCCCGATTATGCGGGTTGGCATGGCTTTGGCGATTGGCTGAGCATCAATTCTGAGACCCCCAAAGACTTGATCGGCACGGCTTTTTATGCCCATGATGCCGAATTGATGGCGCAAATAGCCACTGTATTGGGCAAGCCTGACGATGCAGCGCATTACGCGGCTTTGTTCGAGCGCGTGAAAACGGCGTTTAACCGTCGTTTTGTCACTGCCGAGGGTTGGGTTGGCACTGGCTCGCAAACTTGTTTTGTGTTGGCGTTGCAGTTTAATTTGTTGCCAGCGCCATTGCGCCCGTTGGCAACCGAGGCTTTGGTGCGCGACATTCAACGTCGCAACACCCATCTCAGCACCGGTTTTGTCGGCACGCCCTATTTAACCCACGCCTTAGCCAATCATGGGCGGCTTGATGTGGCGTATGCCTTGCTTGAGCAAACGACTTGCCCGTCGTGGTTATACCCCGTTACCCAAGGGGCCACCACCATTTGGGAGCGTTGGGACAGTTTTCATCATGAGCGCGGGTTTGGTGATGTTGGTATGAACTCATTTAATCATTATGCGTATGGGGCGATAGGCGAATGGCTGTATCAGGTGGCGGCGGGGATTGCGCTTGACGACAAGTGGGCTGGCTATCAACATTTTGTGTTGCGCCCGCGCCCGGGTGGCACGCTGACCCATGCCAGTGCCCAATATCAGTCACCCTATGGCGAAATAATGAGTGATTGGGCGATTAAGAATGGGCAATTTGAATGGTATGTGCGTGTGCCGCCCAACAGCACTGCGCTGGCGGTTGTGCCATTTACCAATGCTGCCCACGAATTGGGAGCGGGCGATCATCATTTTGTCGCAATTATTCCGTAGTATAGTTGTTTAGTGAAATTCCCCTAAATTTTGAGACCGCGCTCAATATATATGATTCAAGGTTTACATCACATCACCCTTGTTACGGCAAACGCCCAGCGTAATGTAGATTTTTATACGCGCGTATTAGGCTTGCGCCTGGTTAAAAAAACGGTCAATTTTGATGACCCCAGCGCCTATCATTTGTATTATGGCGACCAGGTCGGCAGCCCGGGTTCGGCGGTTACTTTTTTTGAATGGAAACATGCACGCAAAGGCAAACCCGGTATCGGCGGCACGCACCATTTGGCATTGGCGGTGGCCGATTTAAATGGCCTGCTGAAATGGAAACGCCGTTTAATCGACCTCGGTTTGCGGGTGTCGGGGCCATATGACCGGCATTATTTCACCTCGATTTATTTTAATGACCCAGACGGCACCATTTTAGAAATAGCCACGCTTGGGCCGGGCTGGGCGCGTGACGAAGCCGCCGATGCAATTGGCACAGCCTATCGCGCCCCGCCCGCCGAGATGGTGGTGCGCAATCGGGATGAAGCCCGGATTGGGGCTGAAATGTGGCCTGAGCCTGTGCCAAATATCACACCCGAGATGGCGCTGTCGCACGGGATGCACCACATTACAGCAATTGGCCAAAATATTCAACGCACCCATGAATTTTTTGGCGGTTTGCTGGGCATGCGTTTGGTCAAGCGCACCTCAAATTTTGATGACCCCAACAGTGCCCATTGGTATTGGGGCGTTGGCGAAGGCAAACCCGGCAGCATCATCACCTATTTTGAGCGCAACCCACGCACCGAGCCGCCGGTGCAAATGGGCGCAGGCCAAACCCATCATTTTGCCTTGGCGGTAGCCGACGAGGCTACGCAACTCGCCTACCGCGAAAAACTCATGCGGGCGGGGTATCGCGTGTCGCCGGTGATGGATCGTATTTATTTTAAGAGCATTTACACCAATGACCCCGATGGGCATATTGTTGAAATTGCCACGGCTGGGCCGGGGTTTGCGGTGGATGAAGATGTTGCGCAACTGGGGCAACTGCTCAACTTGCCGCCTTGGCTCGAACAACACCGCACCGCAATTGAAAATAGCTTGCAGCCTTTGTGAGTTATAAACAATTTTAGGTGTTTTCTCAATAATTTGAGGCACCCCCAAAAAAACGTAATCCCGAACTCACGATATGGGGCCATATCGTGAGTTCGGCGAAAAATTGTTTTAAGAAACACCTTCTAAAACAGATTTGTTTGGGTCGCTATATTCCTTTGTTCGGATGCGTTGCCATTCGTCCCAACTCACGATGCCACCCTCTGGGTTGGGCGAATCGGGCAACATGGCAATAAACTCAAGCGAATGTCTATCGGGGTCTTCAAAATAAATGGCAATGGCTGGCATCCACGCAAATACCATCGGCTGATCGGTTCCATCATCAAAAAAGTTATGGGCCGCTAAATGACGGTTGCGCAAATAAGGTTGTGAATGGTGACGAATCCAATCAACACTTGAGCGGAATGCAAAATGTTGGCGCAAAATCTCAGCCTGAGGCCGCTCCCATAACCCTAACATCGCTTCGCCACGTGGCCCAAGCCAATAAAATGCCACCCGCCGCTCCGCTTCAAACCGGCCTAATTCTAAGCCAAGCACATTGCCATAGAAATTCATGGCCCGTTCAAGGTTGCTGACATGAATGTGGGTTTCAAAAAGTCCAGTAATCATGTTGAGATTGTATCTTTATGAGCTAAAACCGCAACTCATGGTCAACAGGTAAAATGGCTAAACGTGATTGCCCCTGAAAATACTTTCCTTGCGGCATTGCCATTGCCGCCCAAACCCACAGGGTTGCCTTTTTTACGCTCATCGCTGCAATTTGCGCGTGGCCCCATTGATTTTTTTGTCAGCATGTATCAAACCTATGGCCCCGCATTTAGCCTGCAAGCCTTCGATTTCAACCTGACTGTCATGCTGGGGGCCAAAGCCAACCGTGCCATATTGATCGAACATGCCGACAAGCTTTCGGCGCGTGAGGGGTATTCGCTGTTGTTGGGGTTGATGGATGACGCGCTGTTGGTGTCAGACGGCGCACACCACGCTCGCCAACGCCGCCTCATTCAACCCGCCTTTCACAGTCGCCGCATCGAAAGCTATTTTGAGATTATGCGCGAAGTGACTTTGCGTCAAATGGCGACATGGCGCGATGGCGATGTGATTGATATTTATGCCGAAGCCCGCCGCATGACGCTTGAAATTGTGGTGCGAGCCTTGTTGGGTGTCGATATCCGTGATCAACTCGACACGATGGCCGATACCATTACGCATACGTTCGATTATGTGACCCAGCCAGCTTCGCGCAAGCTTTTTAAAATTGATTTGCCGTTTCACCCCTATGGGCGCAGCCTGCGGGCGCGGCGGCAGCTAGATGAAATGCTATATGGCCTCATTCGTGACAAACGCCAACAACTTAGCCAACAAAATATCGCCAGTGATGATGTGCTGAGTTGGCTGATCGAGGCTACTGATGATGATGACGAGGCCGGTGATGGCACTCGTCTTAGCGATAGCTCAATCCGCGATCAAGTGTTACTGCTTATTTATGCCGGTCACGACACTTCTACCTGTTCAATTGCATGGGCGCTTCAATTGCTGGCCCAGAACCCCGATGTGGCGGCGCGGCTGTATGCCGAACAAACACAAGTGTTGAATGGGCGCGAGATGGCGATGCCCGATCTCAAGGCCATGTCTTATTTAGATAGCGTCGTCGATGAGGTCTTGCGCTTATACCCAGCAGTATGGATCGGGATGCGTGGGGTGACTCAAGACTTTGAGTTTGATGGCAAACGGATTCCGGCGGGTTCCAAGGTCATGTATTCACCGGGCGCTAGCCATCGTTTGCCTGAAGTGTTTAAAAACCCGGCAGATTTTGACCCAGAGCGATTTTCGACGGACAATAAGCTCAAGATTCCCCCTTTTGCTTATGTGCCATTTGGGGGTGGGGCACGTACCTGCATCGGCATGACCTTTGCCCAAGTTGAGTTACGGGTGATGTTGACCGAATTGATGGCACATTTTAATTTTGAGCTGGTTAGCAACCGGCGTGTGCCAATGCATTACAACCCTACATTGGCTCCGGCGCATGGCGCAATTAAGTTGCGGGTGCGCAAACGCTAAAAATCTACCCAAGTGACGCTTGCATAATCTCATTTAAATCGCTACAATAAAGCGAAGAGAGGAATATGAGTCAGGTAATTATCCGAGTCCGATCCGATGTAGCGATGACATTGCGTGCAGCCCTGCAACCAAGCCACAAACACATTCCATCTAAAAGCAATGCCAAGGCCAAGCAGGCCAAATACGAGGCCAGCGAAATTATTCGAATTGTGCGTGATGCTGATGCCAATATACAGCCCGTGCACGATGTCATTTATAGCGGCATCGCCAGCACCGAATGCAACGCTGATTTTGCTTTGTTCGTATCAGATGCCAATGTGCAAGACATGATTCAACAATTGCAACGCGTGCAAAGTGTAGAAGCGTGTTACCTAAAAGCCGCCGCGACTGTTCCTATGATTCCAGCATTATTTATATCTCCTTAATTTAAAAATAGGTAAGGCCGAACTCGCTATTCTTTAGCGTTTGCCCGCGGCAAACGCTAAAGAATAGCGGGTTCGGCAATTTTTATATTTCCTTGTTTTTGCAAAATCATGCCGAGCAACCCATCAAAACCCATCATTGCAACCCCACGAAAACGCAGCAGCAAGAAAAGCACAAGTGTTCGCGCTACGCGCAGCACATCGCCCACAAAAAAAACAAGGGTAGTCAGTAAACCTCGCAGTATTCCCGCTTTGAGGTCATCGCTTATTGTGATGACACAACCCGACAAAGCAACACGCAGCCTTGAAAGCGGTTTAAGCGGGCTGAGCACGACTGTTTTACGTTCACTCAATAAATTATTGAAGTCATATGCGGTAGACCTTGAACCTCTGTTTAAGATTGGCAGTAGTTTAATGTTGCCACCCATCGCCAGCTCACATTCGGCAACTGCAAATAGTGCCCCACGCGGCCCATTAGATTCATGGTTTACAGGTTTTGGCAGTGCCAGTATTCACAAATTGACCCATTTTTTTCAAGTGCCGTGCGAAGAAGAGCATATGCAAGACTTAATGTCTGAATTGCTCAATGAAAAGGCCATTAGCGCCGCTTATATCAAACCAGCCGCTAGCGTGCCTATATTTACGGCGGGTGCTAGCATTGGGGTCAAGGCCCCGGCTAGCCTCACCCCTGATTTTTCATCTCGCCAAGGATATTTACGGCCTGCCCCAGATGGCTTAAATATTGACTACGCTAGCCAATTTCAGGGTGGGCGCGGGGCCGATGTACGTATTATTGATGTGGAATATGGCTGGCAATTTTCACACGAAGATTTGGCTCAAAACCAAGGCGGCTTGGTCGTTGGCGATCAATTTGCGCCTTTTCATGATCACGGCACCTCGGTTTTAGGCATTATTAGCGCCGATGCCAATGGATTTGGCATTACTGGTATTTGCCCCGATGCCACCATGAGCGCGGTATCGGCATGGATTAATCAACATGATGCCACCGCCAGCGCCATTGTAAAAGCCAGTGAACGGCTGCGTTTGGGCGACATTATGTTGCTCGAATTGCACCGCCCCGGCCCCCGCTTTGGCTTTCGCCAAGATCGCGGTCAACAAGGTTTTATTCCAGTTGAATGGTGGCCCGATGACTTGGCCGCCATTCAGCATGCAGTGGGGCGTGGCATTATTGTGGTGGCTGCCGCAGGCAACGGCGAAGAAAATCTCGATGATGCGCTCTATGATGTGCCAATGGCAGGTTTTCCGGCCAATTGGGCCAACCCATTTCGACGTAACGAGGTCGATTCTGGGGCGATTTTGGTTGGGGCTGGTGCGCCGCCCAATGGCACACATGGCATCACATTTGCCGATCCCGATCGCTCACGTATGGCATTTTCAAATTATGGCAATAATGTGGATGCGCAAGGTTGGGGCATGGCCGTAACCACCACTGGCATGGGCGATTTGCAAGGCGGCCCCGACGAAGACCGTTGGTATACCGATAACTTTAATGGCACTTCAAGTGCCGCGCCAATGGTGGTAGGGGCTTTGGCCTGTGTACAAGGCATTTTGCGCTGGCTAGGTCGCCCTCGCCTCACCCCATCTGATGCGCGTGATTTGCTGCGTAGCACCGGCAGCATTCAGCAAGATGCCTTTGATCGGCCTGCCGCGCAGCGCATTGGCAGCCGCCCCGACCTAAAAGCGATGTTGGATGTGCTAAATATTAACCCGGGCGATTTACCCATTGAACCGACATTTGAGGGGTTTAATGTGCCATAAGGTAATAATGATACGATCTTAAAATTTTATTGTTACCTGATTTCGTCGATTCTTTTGTCAGTGCTCTGATAACAGGCACGGTGAAGGGGTAAATGATGAAAATCATTGCCATTAAAACCGCCGCGACCGTTGGACATTGAGTGGTTTTGAAGCCTAATCTGCACATGATAGCAATTTTGCCCAATTGCCCGCCGATGCTCGGTCCGTATCGGCGGGCAATTGGGCAAAATTGACGAAATTTTTGACGTTGCCGGTAAAAAAAAGGTTTTAGTTGTATCTCCCCGCTGATTATGGTTGTTCTGGGTTAATAAGCAAGGGCAAATTTAAGCGTTTGATAGTGGGGGTGGCTGTTGGTGTTATGGTTGCTTTTGCTGTCGGCGTGATTGTTACCGTTGCCGTTGGCGTAACCGAAGGTGTAATGATGGCAGTGGGTGTGATTGAGGGGCTAGGCTTGGGTAGAGATGCCGCCCCTAAACGGCGAAAACGAATGGCATCTGCGGCAACGCGCGTTTTATTGGCCGGCTCGCCCGTATTTGCCGAAAGCCACACATGCGAATTGCCGACAGGTAGTTCATAATTTCCCAATGACACCCATTCATCGTTATAAGGCAATTGGTCGAGCAATACTTCTTGCCATATATTGTTACCGGTATAGATGCGGTATTTGGCTTGGCGTGTGGTTGCATTGCGTGATGGGATAAAGGCATCAATTTGATACAAGCCTGATTGTGTAATCATCACCGCCCAATCCGCATGAGCCGCATCTTCAATATTCTCGGTATTTGAAATGTAATGAGAGCCATCTAACCCAATTGAGCTTTGAAGCCAAGCTCCCGTGAATACGGCGGCTTGTAGCCCTGAGTCTTCGATCAGAATATCGTTGCAATGGTAAAAATCCTTATCATCGCTGCGCCACAAACAGGTGGCGGCTGTGCCTTTACCTGTGGTAGGGAAATTAATGAGTGGATCTGGGGTGGTTTTATTACGCCAGCCAAATGGATCGGTTGCATAGGTTTCATTTGGCACACTGCTGCTATTGGTGGTGCGGTATACCCCAAAATGCAAATGTGGGCCAGACGAATTGCCTGTATTTCCACTTAGCCCGATAATATCTCCCGCCTTTACCGTTTGCCCAACCCGCACTGAAATTTCACTCATATGCCCATATAGCGTATGGTAATTGTTATCATGTTTGATAACAACATGAATCCCATAGCCGGTGCTAAGT
>CAZLOF010000084.1:0-11380 GCA_964560745.1 uncultured Thermoflexus sp. | reverse complement strand
CAACATTAGACCCCGATACCACAACACCGCTATTGTCCTCAGTTGCCGATGAGGGAGGCGGGCAAAACACTACTGCTTCTGTTGCACGCATAAACAGCAATGGCGACTTTTATTGGATACGTTTGGATATGCAGCCATTCAACGAGTCCCCTGCTACAATAGACGTTTCGACCACGATGATGTCCTCAAATCTCGGAACGATGCCCGACACATTGGGCATCAGTATCGATAACGGGGCTTATGACGAAGTGACAGCTACTGCCCACGTATTTACGCCTACGCTAGCCCAAGGCACCCACATTGTGCGTGTCTCTGTTAAGGGAGGTAGCGTTGCCACATTCGGCATAGTCTATATAGAAATCAAAATCGTGGTGCCGTGATAGACTACCCCAAAAGGTGGGAGGACATAGATAACAATACGCTGTTAAGCATTGCTCCATATTGTTTGCAAGACAGTATCGAGAACAGAGTAAAGCTATTGCAAGTATTGTGTCCGCATGAGCAGTTGCATCAACTGTTGAGCGCAAAGCCTTCGCGCATCCGCGCTATGCTCCACCTCCTTGATTGGGTATACGACACCTACTTTACCGAACCGCGCATACCCACCTTTGACCTATCCGGCACAACCTACCACCTGCCTGCTGCACAGCTGAAATACTGCCACATCATTGAATGGGCACAGGCAGAAACATGTTTTGACAGGATAACGGGGTCCGGAAATTTTGCTAAAAAGCAGCCCGACCCTAGATATATTAACCACCTTATACTGACACTTTGCCGACCGGAGATAGCAAACCTCGATAGGAGCAACCCGCATTGGGACGGCGACAATAGAGAATACTTCTCGCCTGTACTCAATAGGCAGCGCATAGCCTTGATGGGTAACCTATCTGTCAATTTCAAATGCTACTTCCTGCTGTTTTATCTCGGCTGCAAAAAACACATCAACCATCACTTTGAAGTCCTTTTTGAGAAGCCAAAAGCCGAGCAGGATGGCATCGCCAAATATCAGACAGGGTTTTACAGACCAATGGACTTTGGGTGGACAGGGGTAATCATGGACATTGCCGAATCGGGAACATTCGGCAAATTTGAGGAGGTACAGTACACTAACCTATATACAATATTGTACTACCTCTCCAAAAAAAGGTACGACTACTTAGAACAGCAAGCCAACGCCAAAAAACATGCAAACACCTAATAGTTATCGCGACTACTTTGCTAATATGGTAGCGGGCAGTTCGGGCAATCCCAACTTCGCGGGAGGATTCCATATAAATAGCTTTTACTATGCAGAGAGCCGCCGCATAATAGAGGCAATGCGCAGCGAGATTATATACCCCGCTATGTGGTTGGGTGTGCCGAGCTACACCTTTGGCGACAATGGAGCAGGCAATTATATCGCCTCTCCAAGGGGAGAAATTGCAATCATTGCCAATGCCGCCATAGACGATTATGTAGGCATAGATGCCGCCATTTCTAACACTTATGGCATCATTCGGCGTGTGATGGCAGCCCTATACTCCGATTCTGTGGGTATAAACCCCCAATTTAACTTCAATCTAAACGACATCAGCAGCCTCGACCCGATACAACAATGGTTCACCGATAACGACTACGGATGGCTGCTAACATTCAAGCTGCGGAACGTGGGCTTCTTTGATATTTGCCCCACTCCATAGCGACAAATATGCTTCGTCTATTTTATTTCATCGCCCGTCGCGGTCTCCGTGGCGGGCTTTTTTACCAAAAAAAATAGCTATGCCTGTTTCAATTTTGCAGCACCCCCTCGACATCGACTACTCACGCCACCCGATAGTGCTGACGGTACAAGCGAGCGCAGAATACATTGCCTCTGTGCAGGGCGATAACGCCGATGGGTACATAGACATACCCGACACTACACAGGCTTGGGTAGGGAATACCATCACTGTTAGTTGGAACGCCGAAAGCGTCACGCTTACCGCAGCAGCAGCTCCAATACCCAATGACGGGCTGCACTTCCTTGAAAATTCAATGGGCACACTTTCCCCTACCGATTATATCGATGACTTGGTAGATAGGCTGAATGGTAATTTCGCGCTGTCGCAAGTATTTACCATTACAGCCATTGTGGGCGGCGTAAATTTCGTATCTACAAGCCCCGTAGAAAACTTCAATCTTGCCACTACCATAGGTATGGCTACCTCGACAATAGTAAATGCAGGCAGTTTGGCAAGCCCTCTGCCAAATTATAAAATCCGATGCGATGTTTATTCGCGACCAGAAACAGCGGGGTATCAGCGCGTAGCACAGTTGGTGCTTGCGCCCCTTACGAGTGGGTCTTACCAATCGGACTTCGTTCTGAACGATATACTTGATGCACAAATGGATCCGCCGCCACCTGGTGCTACGGGATTGCCAAGCCCATACTTCGCTATGCAACAGCAATATTATTGCATGCTAACAGAGATGTATGGCGTGCCTGCGGTTGCTCACTTAGCCGTCACCAGTGATGAAAAACGCGCCGTAAAAGGAGGCGTGAACCGAGAGAATTATGTTGGGTACTCCAACATGATTAATCCATCAGGAGCTATTGATGGGCAAAACTTATTCCTAACGTACAAGCCGCGCACCAAATTTGCACACCCAGACAACCTTGAATACCTATGCTGGTATCACCACAAACCAACAGGCACCGGTAATATTGTTGCGCGGCTAATATTCAATGACGGGACAAATGCCACCGTCACATTATCATCGTTCGCGCTAACACAGTACTATATGTACGCCTTGCCCGCAGGATTTTTTCAATTATCCTTGGCAGGGAGCGTGCCGCCAGGTTTATACTGTACCCAGTGGGAAGTATGGCTATCGTATAACGGGACAAGCATTACCAATAGGCACGTATATATTGTGCCAAAGCAATGCCCCGAAAAGCTACGGCACCTAATATGGTACAACAGCTTAGGCGGGTACGATACCATACACTTGTTTGAAAACACCACCTATGTTGTGAAAACGGAACGCGACATGGCAGAGCGCAACATGTTGTTCCAAAACTACAACTTAGGCAACCAATTTGCGCAGCGGAAACGAACCACGCAAACATTTAAGGTTAGCACGGGATGGGTGAGCGAGGAATACGCCGCTTATTTAGTGGAGCTGTTCCGCAGCCGTTGGGTGTGGGAACCACAGCCACCATTCAACCCCATACGTCCGCCATCATTTCGACCTGTCGTGATTATAAGCGACAGCGTAGAAACATATCGCGATGGGTCAGGCTCGTTGAACCGTGTGGCGTTTGAATACGCATACGCATGGGAAGACAGCGTATAGCCACTTATGCAAGGATACACTTTGCGGTGACGGACTTTAACCCGTCCACCGTCATTTGCATGGTTAGCCGCTCTACAAAATAGGTGTTGCGGTCGATGACAACTTTGTCGGTCATCCGAAACAAACTCAGCTGCGCCGCGCTCAGGCGTAGGCTAAACGAAACTGTTTTGGCATTTTGGACTATGGGCAGCCAATCCTTGTACCAAGTTTCGTACAAGCCAAACTCACCATCCCAGCGCAGGGCATAGTTGCCTATCTGCGCACCATTTATCTCCCAAACGTCTGCTGCTCCCATGGGGTAAAAATCTGTGGTAGGAGGAGCAGGGAATGGCACATTACAGATGCGCATACCTCGATAAAACAATAGCCTCAGCGAATATTCGCTGTCCGTCATCATCTCAGGCTTTGTAATATCCTGCCCAATTTGGTCGGCTTCGGGATATAACGCCTCCCAATATCCTATGGTATACGGACCTCCATTTGCATCGCTTAAAAAGCGGCTTTTCAATGTAGAAGCGGCGGTTGTGATAGGGAATTGACCATTGTCTACCCGCAAACGGTGAGCAAAGCCATAATATCGAGTCTCTACCCAGTTGTCTTGGTAGCGTTGCTTATACCACGTGCGCTCGTCCTCGACCCAATACACCAAATCGCGAGGCGCACCAAGTGGCAGAGCCGCCGCATTCGGCACGCTCCCCACCCAATAGCCATAGTCATTCGTCAGCCTTTCGGGATAGATGCTTAAACCATCAGCCTCATCGCGCTCCATCGTGAATAAATAGCCTGAAAACTGATTTTTCGGCTTCTCTACTATGGCGTTCGGTGCGGCTTGTTCTGTCCAATCGTGTTTCGGCAATGCTTGGGCTGATAAAACCCTTTTATCAAAGACCAACTTCCCTGCAACCTTATCTACATATATGGCTATATTGAACATTGACTGTAGCGCGTCAATGAAGTCCTGCACTGTTATGTCGGGCACATGGTTGGCTACGTTGATTGTCCAATTGGTGAGATTGCGCAGGTTGAATGTATTATATACAACGAGCTGTTTAATCTCTGTATCTGCTGCCCAAGTGCCACTTAGCACCAAGCCCGCAGCTTCCGCTATCTGCCCCAGTATATACATTACGTATGGGAACGGTACCACAGGAAACTCCCATGACGACACTACTTGGTCCCAAGTAAAGCTGTCTAAGTGAGGAGCGTAGATATTGACCGTGCCGTTGTTGCCACTCGGCTCCATAAACCGCAGGTTGCGCATTGGGAAAAAGGCATAACGATTGCCACTCCACGGATAAGCCGTCATATCATTGCCATGACTTATCATCGATGCCATATCATAAGCCACTACTACATCACCGCCTAAGTCGATGTCGCGTAACGGTGTTTCGAGGAGCTTGTCGGGCAAATACCTGCCAATCACAAACCCTTGATAATTTTGGGCATCCGCACGTTGCACCCAAAACTCGCCTTCTACCATCAGCACACCATCGCACACGATAGAACAGGGCAGAGGGGTAAAACCCGAAATACTTTCTGGTATGTGGGCAAAACCAAACACTCGGCGGTTTTTGTCTGATGCAGGCAATGTGATAGGGTAACTATATGAGTCACTCTTCAATGTGTACTCAAATAGTGGATTTACCATTTCTATGGTAAGCCCAAAGTTCGCGGCTAAATCTACCCGCGTGGAGTTTATTATGATGTCCAGCATTGACGGCTTCTTTTATGACCCGAACCCTGCCGCTTCCCTGGCTTGCGCCACATCATCAGTAGCAGATTCGATGTCTGTATAGGTAATATAGGCGCGTAGGCTATTGCGTTGCTCTGTTATGTCGGCTCGAAGCCCAACTATTTCGCTTATTAAAGCGGCATAGTTATCATAGGCGTTGCTACGAGACGATACAATAAATTGGTTTGTCGCTGTATATGGCTGCGTGTTGGTACCACCAAAAACGCCGCCATGCTCAAAAATGCGCTTGCCACCCTCATTCATCGAGCTATGCAGCAATGCCTCTATAATGCCCGCATTATTCTGGGTGGTTTCGCGGCTCAGTATCATATAAGCCTCGCCACCTTCCAACTCTGCAACCTTTCGCCCTGTTGCCATATCTATGGCGGCGATGCCGCCTTGTGCGTGCCGCGCACCATCAAGAATACCGCCTTTCTCAAACTTTTGGTTAGAGATTGTGGCTACTTGCGCCGCCGTCGTGGCAATTGCCAACGCGATTTGTGCAGCAGTCGCAATGCCGAAGTCGAATTTCGGAACATCTGCCAAAATTCGAGTAACGGCGAGAGCCCCATTAACAATCGCTTGCGATATAGATAGGCGTTTCTGGCGTTCATGGGCTTCACGTTCTATGGTTTGTTTCTTGGCATCTAACTCTTTTTGCAGCTTTGCCTCTTCTGCGGCATTGCCTTTGGCGCGGGCAAACTTTTTGGCATACTCGGCATCGAGTGCTTTCAGCTTTGCCGACTTTTCTGCTTCGGCGTTGCTGCGAACAATATCAAAAATGGCATTGCCCGCCGTCTGTGCCGCCTGTATCCCCAAATTGAATATCTCCGCCTGCTCTGCTTGGGCAATAGCGATGCGCTCCGCAGCAGCATTTCGGGCAGCTTCCGTCTTGATGGCTTCCGAACCATGAAGCTCCGTCATCGGCAAAGCTGTGCCGACATCCCCTGATGCCGCAGGAGCAGCCAACACAGGTGTCACGCTGTCTATTGGCGAAACGTTATCTGTACGCCCCGCAGCCTGCTCCTGAATCCGTTGTAGGTAGGCTTCGGCTTCCGCTAGCTTGACGGTAGCAGCTTGCAGCCGTTCTGCTACCTGTTTTTGTTTTTCGGGTGGTGCTTTCTCTAATTCATCGTTTAGATTACCCACCTCTTTGCGCAAAAACGCAATGCTCCCCGCCAACAGGTCAGCAGCTTCCTTTTTTTCTTTCTGTTTTTTCAGCGAATTATCCTGCTTGCGTGATAGGTCATCGAGGGCGGCAGCAAAATCTGTTGTCTTAGCACTTAGGTTTTGTGTAGCCTCCGCAGTATCGTCACAGGCTTCTGATACTGCTGTAATGTTCGTGGTAGTCTTACTGCCGAGCCGCCCTGAAAATGATAATAATGCTTCGGTGGCATCAAATATGCTCCTCATGATAAACCCGAAAGCATCACTCAACCTGCCCAATACCCTGCTCAACAGGTTGCTGTCTTCTATATAGCCTTGTACCGCAGCCCTAATCTCCATAAATCTATTGTACAAGAGCGAAACGCCCTCAGCAAGAATGCCTACAATGCTTATCAATAACTTTACCGGCACCAAGCTCGCATTCAATATGAATTTGAAGCCTTCAAGCCAATCGAAAGTGATACCTAACTCATCGGCAAGATTTTGGAATACCTCTATCAAAGGTTGCAGGGCATTGCGTATCATACCAAAGACCTCGCTACTTGCCTCTACTACCACGTCTACCATATCAGCCAAGCCTGCCACTAATGCGCTTAGCGCGTCAGCAGCTGCCGAGTTGATAAAAGCATTGGCAATTCTATTGCCCAATTTTTCGAGGTTTGCCGCCAATGTATTGTTCTTTACGGCGAACTCGCCTAAGATACTATCTTGGTTTTTCAGCGCATCAGCCGCTAATTTGGTTTTGTCTGCCAACAATCCTTGGTTACTGGCTAATTTCAAAAAGACTTCTGCTTCGCCGCCACCAGATAGCTTCAATTTCTCCATAATGTCGCTTAATGCCACATTAGAGGTATTCATCTCGTTGACGCGCTTCACAGTAAGCTCGAAAGCTCCTGCGAGGTCTTTTTTGACTAAATCAGCGTAGCTCGTGGCATCAATACCATTTGCTTTTAGGTATTCGGCATTGATACCGAGTGTTTTGGAATACGAATCGGTGTTTCTGGTCATCTCTCGCAAGATGCTATTAACAGCCGTCCCGCCCCGCTCTTGGTTTACGCCTAACTCTTGCAATGTTGCTGACAAGCCCAATACCTCTGCGGTGGTCAATCCCAAATCGATGGAAACCCCGCCAATGCGGTTAGCAAAGTCCGCCATTACAGGAGCGGTAGCTGCGCCAGAAGCTCCCAGCACATTCAGGGCGTTGCCAATGCGAAGGAAGTCGCCTGCGGTATCTTCGGTCTTTTCGTCTTTCAAGATATTGCGCAAACTGCCCAGCGTTTTGGTTGTTTCCTCTACGTTGTTGTTGAATTCATCGCCGAGTGATACGTTGAGCGTATCTATGGCGGTGACGGTTTTGGTATCCACCTCTAAACCCAACTGACCTGCTGTTGTCGCCATTTGCAGCAGTTCCTGTACAGAGCTTCGGGTGTCTATGCCTTTTAGGTCTTCGGTGAGAGCCGCTACCTCTTCGCGGGTTTTGCCCGCGCTCTTTTGTACGTCGCCTTGTGCATCGCTTATTTCGGCGTTCATCCGCACGATATTGGCAACAGCCTCCATTGCTCTGTCGGCAAGGTTGGCTATGCTTATGCCGAGTGCGTTGGCAAATACATCGGACAATTTCAGTCCAGACTTAGCCCCTTCTGTTTCCAAATCGCGGAAAGACTGTTCTACCTCTTTGACGCGCCCCTCCACTATTTTTAGCTTTTGGGTGGCTTCAATAAAGGCTTCTGTGCCCGGTTCCAATCGCGCTATATCTTCACGCAGCGCATTGGCGGCGGCGTTTAGCTGCAATAAGTTGGCTTTGCCTACTCGACCCATCACTTCCCAAATGGTGTTTTGGCGTTGCATCGCCCGCGCCACCTCGTCCTCTTCGGCTTTGCGCTGTTTGATAACCGTATTGACGTTGGCTACGGCTTCGGCAAGTTGTTTGTACTCGTCAGAATCGGCGCGAGTTCCCTTGCTCTGTGCCACCAAACGCCGTCTGACATTCTCCAATTCGCGCATCGACATAGCTACCGCCTTAATTTGCAGCTCTTCCAACTTAAACGTCTCAGATACACCTTGCGAGCGTTCTTTTACGATTGCCTGTTGTTTGCTCAGGTTCTGATTGGCACGGTCTAACTGCTCGGCAAAGGATTTGAACTCGTCAGAGTTTTCCTTGCCTGCCTTCTTGAGGTCGCTCATTTTAGACTTCAAGCCCTCGATAGAGCTGACCGTCTTTGCCAAGTCTTTTTGTGCCTGCTCCATGTTGAGCAGTACTCGAAGCTGTATTTTGTCTTCCTTTAAAGCCATTGTGTTGCTTGGGGTAAAAATTATCTAATGCTACCTGCCGACAATCGCCCTTTGGCGGTGACGGAAATAAATAATACGGCGGTTTCGGCATCGCCATCACAATGGTAACGCATGTAGTATTTTTTTGAGCCATTACAGTTGAGCAAAACTTGGGCATTCTTTTGCACCAAATCGTGCACAAATTGGTTGCGGCGCACTTGCCCAAGTGCGTCAAACACCTTTTCTGCAACTATCATTGACAGCCCAAATGGCGTTGCGGCTTTGATAGCAGCGGGCAAATGCGAAGGTTTATTTACTGTAGTCATGGTTGAATAAATAAAATGTGTTTTAATTTAGTAGGTCAAGCTCGATAGCATCGCTATCAATTCGGGTTGCGGGTGAATGTCTGATTTGTCGGGACGGACACCGCTATGGGCATAGATGCCCGGTTTCCCACGCAGCGCGTCGGGGGTATATTCCGCTATTTTGCCTACATTTTCAGGCGCAGGTATGTCAAACATCGACATCAACCACCTGAGTAGCCACCTTAGTGCCTTAATTTGTGCAGATGGGTATGCCTCAAAAAAGCGATAGCCACGATAGCCACTTGGTCCGTAATCGACGGTTTCGTGCGTGAATAGGTCTACCTCTCGTTGGTAGTGATTTATCCACCGCGATTTGCCGCCAATCATCTGTTGGGTTATCGGTCCCCAATTAGTCAGCTCGATGGCGATACTGTTGGCATTGAGCAAAACATTGCTCCGATGCCCAGACACACCGTTGAGGTGTTTGTCGCGCAATCCCAGGTGGTGCAGCCAATACTGAAGCGGCACTACGTTATAAATGTCGCCAGTTCTCGACACTATCAGGTGTGCCCCTACCCTTTCTGGCGTAGCAGCCCAAGCGTCGACTACATTTTTCACGTTATCGCCGCTTACTGTATGGTGCAGGTATATTTGCCCCTTGTGGGTAGTGTCCCGCATATATTGCGCAGGTGGTAAAGGTTGGCGTAGTATGTTATACATGGCTACAAAGTTCGACCTTAGCATCGCTTGGCACAAGGACAATTCTGCTATATCTTTCTTTGGGCAGAATACTTGTATTTCTGTTGCCGCAGTTATTTCCAAAATGGAAATAACCGAATAGCCGCCGCCCAAAACTTAGTCTTGGTGCGGCGGCTATTCGGTTGTTTTTGGGTGTATTTAGGCGTTTTTTGCGTGGAGGCGGCTGTGATGCAGGCGCATGTCTCAGATAGGCGGGTAGTTTTTTACGATTTCGTCAGTTTCGTTTATCGCCATATCTCTAAGGTAGCGGTCTGTTATTTCAAGCGAGTGGTGGCGTAGGTGTATCTGAATTTGTTTCATTGGCACACTCGCTCTCGCTAATGCAATTGCGCCTGTATGTTTCCACGAGTACAGTTTGTGTCTCGTAATGTCAAGACCTATTTTTTCGAGCAGCCTTTGGTGGTTACTGCTCATCCTACGTGCGCCGTATGGTTTTGGGCTTGGTTTCCCTTCATTCCCAAACAAATAAAACGCTCCTGGCGCATCATGTAGTTCTAAATATTCTTCTACATCGGGTAAAAATGCAGCAGGTATATTTACGTATTGCTCTTTCCCATTTTTCGAGACTTCTTTCCTGACCACAATTCGGGCATCAGATAGCAATATATCTGCTACTTTGATGAGTCTTAGCTCACCTGGTCTGATGAAGCAATAATAGATGAATTGGCAATATAGCCACAAGATGGGGTCTTGCACAATCATCGCTTTTTTTATCCGTCTAATATCCGATGTTTGGAAGTAGAGAGCAGGCGTAGGCGATTCCTTTTGCTTTTTAATTTTGGCAAAAGGGCTTCGCGCCTCTTCGGGCATTGTCTCGGCTAATATAGCGGCACATACAACAATATAGGCATTGTATGTACTCGCAGATATATTGCGAGTCTCCTGCAAATGTTTCATAAATTGGGCAGCAACCGCAGGCGTAATATCAGAGACGCTCTCGATGTTGTTTGCTTCAAGATATAATATGAAATATTTTATCTTAGATGCGTATGACTGCCTTGTCTTTTTGCGTAGCCTTTTAACGTGCTCGGCAAGCGCGTTTAGCAATATAGTCCGAATAGAAGAGGCAACGAAATAGTTGAGCTTCCTTTCGACTTCATTCCTCAGCTTTTCGGCTTCGGCTTTTCTACCAGCGATGTTTTGGTTTTTGTTGATGCTGCCATAGACACGCACCCTTTTAGGTGGGTTGGTGGTTGGGTCTATATAATAGACAAACCACCTTTTCTCTAAGCTACCATTAGCATCATAAATGCTTACCTTGTAGGTATAGGCAGATTTTTTTTTGTCCATTTTGATTTTTTGGTGTAATTCCCAAAAATCGCAATAGATGTTAAGAGACAAATAAAGCGTTGAAAAGAGACAACGTAACTGCTGAAAATCAACGCTTTATGAAAAAAGCGGAAAAGGAGGGATAATTAACGCATATCATAACACCCTCATTATCAACACTTCTCTTGTCTCCAAAAACCACCATTTGTCCCCAACGGAGACAAGGCAATATTGACCATTTCTCGCGATTAGGTAAATTATTTTATTTTTATTTCAGACTTCAACAAGGCTGCCTCTATGTTAATAGCAAAAAATTTGGTGAATAAGTACATCGTGCCGTCCTGCTCCTTAAAAAACTTAACGGGCTGTCTTTTGAATGCGGCACGACTATCTGCTGACTTAATAGGCTCGTTAAAGCTATTGAGCAATTGCACGTACAAAAAATCGCCATCGATACCGCTACCAACTTGTAGCGTTATCATTTGCCCTACTGTAATAGTATCGCCGCTACCACAGATGTAGGGCGTTTCCAACTTCGGAGAAAAAACGACACTCTTGC
>CAZLOF010000083.1:0-11438 GCA_964560745.1 uncultured Thermoflexus sp. | reverse complement strand
GAAGTGTTGCGTGCCATACAAGTGATACGCAAACAAGTTGATAGCATCGGCGCCACTGTAACGATTGGAAGTGACAGTGATGACGATAGCGAGATGGGGCAAACCAATGAAAATAATGGTAATGATATTTTTATTGAATGGAGCGAGCCTAGATGATTCGTGTAATGATTGTAGATGACCACGCCATGTTGCGCCAAGGGCTAATTACGATGTTAGCCGTCAACGACGATTTTGAGATGGTTGGCGAAGCCAGTGATGGTGAAATGGCCGTCATGATGTATGAACATAACAAACCAGATGTCGTCTTGATGGATGTATTAATGCCGAGAATGGATGGTGTCACCGCCACCCAAAGGATTCGGGCCAATCATCCTGACGCTAAAATTTTAATGTTGACCAGTTTTGTCGAAGATGACAAAATTAAAAATGCGCTTAATGCTGGCGCTATCGGTTATTTGCTCAAAGATGTCTCGGCTGATGATTTAGCCAAAGCCGTGCGTGCCGCTGCCAAGGGCAAACGATCACTCGCACCCGAAGCCGCCGATGCCTTATTACGCATTCTTAACCCAGCCCCTAAAATGGGGCATGACCTCACCGAGCGTGAACGTGAAGTATTAAGCTATATGAGTGAAGGGTTAAATAACGCCGAAATTGCCGCAAAATTATTTTTGGGGGTTTCAACCGTCAAATTTCATGTCAGCTCAATCTTGTCTAAACTTGGTGTCACCAATCGGGTCGAGGCAGTGGCGTTAGCCCTTAACAACAATTTGATTGAGCCAAAGGCATAGCCGCGATGGCTCAATCATCGTCATGCCCAGCATGACGATCCCAAATGACTTGAATCGTGGTCCCGCCGCCAATTTGAGATTGAATCTTTAGCTCGGCATCAACTTCATTGGCACGCTCACGCATAATCCGCAAGCCCATATGTGTGCCTGTAATGTTGCTAGGATCAAACCCACGCCCATCATCACGAATACGTAATAGTCCACCGGCAGCATGAACACTCAATTCGATCTTGGCCTCGTTTGCATTGCTATATTTTGTAACATTATTCAAGGCCTCTTGGGCGATGCGATAAAACGACACTTGCACTTCTTTGGGCAAACGGGTGCGCTCATGGGCAATGACTGCAACCGGAATTTTTGAGCGATACGACACGACATTGGCCAATTGATTCAACAAATCGCTCAAACTACTTTCAACCAATACCACCGGGCGTAATTCAACCAATAATGATCGCATTTCAGCCAAGGCCAATTTCACCATTCGCTGAATATCCGATAATTGCTGTAACCCTTTATCGGGGTCGTGCTCCCACACGGCTGGCAGCGTATCAGCCATCAAATTGGCGGTATAAAGCGCCTGTGTGACCGAATCATGCAGATCACGCCCCAAACGATTGCGTTCTAATTTAACCGCATCTTGCATGGCTTGCTCACGCAATCGCGCATTATTCACCACCAATTCAACTTGTTTGGTAAAAGCACGCGCCAATGCATACTCTTCAGTATTAAATTGATGTGCTGGGTCAAAACACATTGCAAAAAAACCATTGATGCGATGATTCATATAAAAAGGAGTGACAAGCAAGATTTGAGGTGTCTTGCAAAAAGCCTCTAATACAGGGGTTTTTAATTCGCTAGGCAATTCAGACAATTTCGCCAAATACACCTCATGCAATGTATCAATCAATTGAGAATTGTGTGCTGTATCGACCACCGGAACCTCATTTAACGATGTGGCCTCGCGCCATAACCAATTTAACGGCACAAATAAATTCTCATAAGACTTAGTGCCGGCACAGGCAATCAGACGCAAGCTAATATTATTTGGCTCACGCTGAAAAATGGCTGCGCCGCTAATATGCTCAAATTGGCAAGCCCCCACCGC
The DNA here is from genome assembly GCA_964560745.1 of uncultured Thermoflexus sp. Classification (GTDB taxonomy): domain Bacteria; phylum Chloroflexota; class Anaerolineae; order J036; family Brachytrichaceae; genus AQU-03. The sequence goes on along the minus strand of CAZLOF010000083.1, from coordinate 9,545 downwards.
GATCTTTTGCAATACTTTTTCTTGCGGGTAATCTTCATTAATCAGGGTTAATACATCATAAAAATATTCATGGAGCACTCGATGGGATTCCGTCATGGGTAACGATTGCGGTGTATTCATATTGAAGTCGTTCATATTACTTCGCAAAACCACAAAATTAGCGCCAGCGCGTCAAATCCATGGTAACGATGGTCTAAGTCTAACAGTCTGCACATTTTTTGTCATCCATCCTTCATCATAAAAAAGCTAGTCAAGTGGCTAGCCATAAGCTGACCATTCGTCAGACGCTTTTTTGATGGCAAATTGTTAATATTTAGCCATCAAACAATGAAGAAGATCGAGCAAAAAGGTCGCTTCATTCACTTTATTAAGAGGTAAATCGAATGACTAATATCAAATATCCCACTTCTCATGGTAACATGATTCACGATCCCCCCCTCGCACGGTTTTTATTTAGTGATAAACGCGCTAGCTGGATTTGGTTGATCTTGCGTGTGTGGCTCGGCCTACAGTGGATTGATGCAGGTTGGCACAAGGTGGTAGACCCCAAATGGGTAAGCACCGGCGAAGCACTCAAAGGGTATTGGCTCAACTCGGTTAAGATACCAGAAACTGGTAAGCCCCCAATTACGTTTGATTGGTATCGCGATTTTATTAATTTCTTGCTTGGAAATAATACTTATACATGGTTTGCCCCTCTTGTCGCTTATGGCGAAGTCTTAATTGGGGTAGCATTGATTGCAGGTGCGTTTGTTGGTATTGCCGCCTTCTTCGGTGCATTCATGAACTGGAATTTCATCATGGCAGGGTCAGCTAGCTCAAATGGTTTACTTTTAGCGTTAGCAATTCTCTTGCTCATGGCTTGGAAAGTAGCGGGTTACTTAGGTGCAGATTACTACTTGCTACGCTGGGTGGGTGTGCCTTGGCATGAAGGGCCAGACAACACGGTAAGTACGCCGACATTAAAGCCCTCCACGAGTTAAATCGCTTAAGACGGTTCTTTTGCAAACGCCAAATTGTAGATTAATCGTAGCGTCTTCCTCCTGTAAGTCCCCCGCTCTTAGTGAGCGGGGGATTTTTTTGTAGACTCAATTGGTAGCATCTCAAAAAACCGGGCAAATAAAACAAATTTTCGCCGAACTCACGATTACTTTGTGTTTGGAGAGAGCTTGCCCTCTCCAAACACAAAGTAATCGTGAGTTCGGCATTACATCTGTTGGGGACGTCCCTTTCTTGGTATATAAATGAAACACCCTGATAAAGTTTTAAAACTTTATCAGGGTGTCATCATAGGTTAAAGACAAGTAAAATTTTATGAAAACACGATACCGCCCCGAATGGCAGGAGGTGTATTTTCATTTACCATTTCGCGAATGAGCAAACGAAAAATATCAGACTCGGTGATAATGCCGACCACCCGCCCAGCGCTTAACACCGGCAACCCACTGATGCGATATTGCAACATCAACCCCGCCGCATCTCGAATTGAGGATGACGGTAAAACCGTATGCACTTTACGGGTCATAAATTTGTCTACCGTCAATTTATCGAGCAAATAATTTAGCTCATGAATGCTTAATGAAGTTGCCTGCGATGGGCCTGCATGAAATAAATCATTTTGGGTTACGATACCAACCAATTTGCCATCATCAACCACCGGCAAACGGCGAATCTTGCGCTCCTTCATCAATTTTTGCGCTTCGGGCAAAGTTGTTTTTGGCGAAATGGTGATTGGATTCGGCGTCATCCACTCTAATACTTGATAATTTATCATGTCTCTCCTAAAAGATACGTTATATGAGGCAGAGCATATAGGCATATTTAGCCATCTACCTCATACCATTAGCGAGTGTGGCACTAACCAGTTGGCTAGTTGTGTCATTGCCCTATATCCAACGTTGTCAGTATAAAAAAGCCATTTACTAACCATACGACTAGTCAAAGACCAACACATCGGATAAGGCATACCGTTGGCAAAAGCATTATGATCAATTTATAACTTGATTAAGTGAGCAAGCAAAAACAAAGCACCACTTAATCCATATGAGGTGATTTATGTTCAAAAAAATTCTTGTCCCGCTCGATGGTTCAGCCTTAGCCGAACTCGCATTGCCTTATGCTCGTGAAATCGCAAAAAGTAACGATGCCGAAATTGTGCTAGTCTACGTCGAAGAGGATTATTCGACCCGCTATTACCCATATGCAATGGATATGGCTATTTTGATGGAAGTTGCAGAAAGCACCCGTGCCGAAATGAATAACAACCTGCAAAAAAAAGCCGAGTTACTCATGGAAGCTGGTTTCAAGACCCATCTCGCCATTCTCAAGAATCGCAACCCCGCTGAAGCCATTTTGGAATATGTCGAACAAAGCAATGTTGACCTGATCATTATTACCACACATGGCTATACCGGGGCTACGCGCTTCTTCATCGGCAGCGTTACCGATCGTATCGTCAATCATGCCAAGATTCCGGTTTTGGTCATTCGCCCCGAAAGCACCGACCCTGTCTAATCTACTAGAAAGGTATCTTCTCAATCATTTGGGGGAAACCCAAAAGATGTAAAGTCGAAAACACGATATGGCCTTTGGGCGCATGGCAAAGCTATGCGCCTAAAGGCAATATCGTGTTTTCAGCAAAACTTTGTTTTATTCGCCTCATTTTATTGATAAGATACTAAAAAGGCGCAAAACCCCAACAATGCCAGAATGATAAAATTTCGCCATGCAACAACTTACTATCCAAGACTGGCTCGGCATGGAAAACACGCCCCAGCTTTATACCAAGATCAAACGGCTGTGGCTCAAACATTCACGCGCCGAAGATAAACGTGATTTAGATGGCTTAATATCGACGCTTGCACCTGACTGCGTATATGAGGTGTTCCCCACTGGCCAACGATGGGAGGGGCACGACGGCGCTCGCGCTTTTTACACCGCCTTCTTGGGGGCATTCCCGGATGTGCATTTTGATGCCACCGATGTTGTGATCGGGCCACAGGGGGTGGTAGAAGTCGCACGCGTTACCGGCACGCATCTTGGCGAATGGGCTGGCATGAAGCCGACAGGTCGCACCTTTACTTGGCAAATCATCATCCATTTTCCATGGAACCCTACCTATCAAAAATTTGCAGGCGAAAATGTCTATTACGATGGCCTAGCCATGCAGAAATCACTGGGTTAAGCTGGCGGTTTTGCGCCTATTTTCACCGCAGCCGCATCTGCTCACGTTGGCTATCAAAATTTTGCACATTTGGCGGGGCTTGCACACGGGTATAAAAACCATCGGCATTGAGTTCGCGGGCCTTTACATTGTCTTTTAACGCAAATAGCAAAACATGGTCACGTACCTCGGCTCGCACTGCGGGGTCAAGTAGTGGAAACGCCACCTCGACCCGGCGATCAATATTACGCTGCATCATATCGGCACTGCTGAGGTAAATTTTTTCGTCGCCGTTATTATGAAAATAATAGATGCGGCTATGCTCTAAAAAGCGACCAACGATGCTAATGACGCGGATATTTTCGCTCAAACCAGATACACCCGGGCACAAACAACAAATCCCTCGCACGATCAAATCTACCTTGACCCCCTCTTGTGAAGCGGTATAAAGGGTGTTAATCACTTCGGGGTCAACCAAGGCGTTGAGTTTAAAAATAATATGCCCATTACCGGTTTTATGGTGTTGCACAATTTCCTGCTGAATCAGCCCCAGCATATTTTGGCGCAAACTGATGGGCGCAACAAACAAGTGATTAAAGTCGCGATGACGTGAGTAACCAGTCAAATAATTAAACAAATGGGTGACATCTTCACCAATTTGATCATTACAAGTAAACAAGCCAAGATCAGTATAAATTTTGGCGGTGCTGGCGTTATAGTTACCGGTGCTTAAATGCACATAGCGCCGCATCCCATCGGCTTCTTTGCGCACCACCATCGCCACTTTGGCATGAACCTTAATTTGGGGCAAGCCATACACCACATGTACGCCTGCGTCTTCGAGTGCTCGCGCCCACCCGATGTTGTTTTCTTCGTCAAAACGGGCTTTTAGCTCAACCATCACCGCCACTTGTTTGCCATTGTCTACCGCATCAATCAGCGATTGCACAATTGGCAAGCGTTGATCGCCTCGGCTGCTGCCAGCGCGATACATCGTGAGTTTGATGGCAAGTACATATGGGTCGGTGGCCGCCGATTGAATAAAATCTTCGACTGGTGAAAACGAATCGTAGGGATGATGCAACAACAGATCGCCTTCGCGAATGACATCGAAAATGCTACGCTCACTGCGGTTTAAGCGGCTGGGCAATTTTGGCAAAATTGGCGTATCTTTCAAACGCGGCATATTCAACTTGAGCAATTCCATCACACTCGATAAATTGAGGGTGCCTTGAATGGGATAGACATCGAGCGCGTCTAAGTCTAATTGGTCAGTCAATGTGTGTCTGATCGTTTCGGGCATACCATGATCAATTTCAAGCCGCACCACCGAGCCAAAACGCCGATCACGCACCTGCGATTGCACTGTCGAAAGCAAATCGCTGGCTTCATCCCATTGAATTTCGACATCGGTATCGCGGGTAACGCGAAATGTATGGGTGCTGATAATTTGCACACCCGGAAAAAGAGCATGAATATTCGCAGCAATCACTTGCTCGATCCACACAAAACACATATTTTCGGCATCTGGGTCGCCTTGCCCAATATAGTCGGTTTGCTGGGTTCGCAGTGAATCGACCCGAATGAGGCGTGGCAAAAGCGGCGGCACTTTGATACGCGCAAAACGCTCTTGACGATGCCCAGAATAACTGCCAGCTTCGTCATTAAACACAACCGCTAGGTTTAAGCTAAGGTTGCTAATGCGAGGAAATGGATGACCCGGATCGACGGCCAAGGGTGTAAGAACTGGAAAAACCTCGCGTTTAAAATAATGGGTGGCGATTTGGCGTTGATTTGCATTTAAATCGGCATAATTCAGAATCGAAATGCCGTTTTTGTGTAGAAGTGGGATCAAATTGCGCCATGTTTCCGAATGTTCCTTGATTTGTTCTTGCAATACTTTAGTGATTTGATGCAAGGTGGCTTCGGGCGACAACCCATCAAATGCTTCGCCAGACACCCCGCTTTCAATTTGTTTGCGCAAACCCGACACACGAATCATAAAAAATTCGTCGAGGTTGGTCACAAAAATCGACAAAAATTTTACACGCTCAAGCAGGGGGTGGCTTTCGGTTTTGGCTTCTTCAAGCACACGGCGGTTAAACTCTAACCACGAAAGTTCGCGGTTAATATAACAATGATCTGTAGGCGGTTGATATTGCGCGTTTGGCATATAGGCGATGGGGCGGCGGTGAATCAGACTTGATTATACAAAATAATTACACAATGCAGCGATAATGGGCCGGCAATGACAATAACCTCATACCTCGAAGGTCTTATTACAAGTCGCAGCTACAATGTCAAGCTGGGCTAAGACCTCCGAGGTTTGCGTAGCTTGCCCCTCGGGGTAACAATCCATCATGACGATAAAAGTAAAAATATGCGGCACTACCAATTTTGAAGATGCACATTGTGCCACCGAAGCAGGTGCAGATTTATTGGGGTTTATTTTTTACCCCAAAAGCCCGCGGCGTATCGAAGCAACTGCGGCCAAAGCCATCGTCAGCGCCATTCGCCAGCAAATGCCACCCGCGCAAGCAGCCCCGCAAATGGTGGGAGTGTTTGTAAATGAATCGCTCGAAAATGTGTTACGCATCATGACTGAGGTAGGCTTAGATTTGGCGCAGTTGCACGGCGATGAATCACCGGCTTTTTTGCGTGAAGCCAATGCGGCATTGAGTGGACGGGTCTATAAAGCCCTAAAAGCCAGCGGCGTTGAGGTGGATGCGTATATTTCAACAGGTGCGCCAGCCTTGCTGTTAGATGCCAATCACCCCAATCTTTATGGGGGCAGTGGCTTGCGGGCGGATGCGTCGATTGCGAGCCAAGTAGCACAGCGTTGCCAACTGTTATTGGCGGGTGGGTTAACGCCTGATAATGTGACCGATGCCATTCGCGCGGTGCAACCTTGGGGCGTAGATGTCGCCAGCGGGGTTGAAGCCGCGCCCGGGCGCAAAGACCCCCAAAAGGTGCAGCATTTTGTTCGGGCAGTGCGCAACATTAGCGCAAATTTCTAAAAGCTAAGGCCAATTTTATTATCCCTCCCCAAGCCTCGCTTGGGAGGGATAATAAAATTGGCAAAAACTTATTTGCATTTGCGCATATAACATTGTCAACTCATCGCCCGTTGAATGGCCCGCACCAATGGCCCAGAATCTTCTTGCCCACTAATACCCAATTGGCTAGAGGCAACAAAAATTTGCCCACTACAACGATACGTAAGGCCACGTAACACGCGACACATCATATCGCGCCGCGCCCGATGCTCATCATCTTCTGTCCACACCCGCCCTGCCTGCCACTGACGCGACAACACATAGGGGTGCGTAAGCGGCTGATGAATTCGCTCATACCAGCCCAACGAGTTGACATCTAACCAAAATTGATAGCGCGATGTTAAATTGCTTGTAAGATAAGCATAAACTGGGGCGAGCAAAACGGCATTTTCGCCAACCTCCAAACCACGCCCCCCACCTGCCGAGGGTGGTAATACACGCTCAGGCGTATATTGCGCCGCCATAATGCCTTCAGACAACAAATCAAGGTAATTGGGGGCCATTTGCGCCCGCGCTTGGGCGGCATCATTGGCTTCTGATGCAACTATTGTCGCGTCAATATTGGCATCAACCACTTCACGAAAATGGCGCGCCGAGCGAATTAATTTGTCGCAAGCAATCGCACCCGCTGGGTCATTATTCAACCCAAACCCAGCCCGCGATAACACCTCGGTAAATAGGCGTTGCCAAAATAAATCGAGTGAAAATGCTGCATTCAGCCCATTCGCGGCCAAGGCTTCGGCTTCAGCCGCTTGCGTTTTGGCAAGCCAGCGCTGTAATTCGTGATATCGCTCATAAAACCGCATCCCGACCCGTTCCCATGTAGCAGAATCTGAAATTTCGGCTAAGCCGCGCGTCGTTATTTTAGAGGCCGTATCGGCAATCAATTGGGCACGCGCCACATCTAAGCCATCTAAACACAATGCCAAGGTGCGGGCCAATTCAGGCACAGTAATCGGCAATTGCCATGTTGGGTGAGCCAATTTAGCCAAAGTGACCATAGCACGAGTGGCGGGGTGGTCATAAAGTGGGCGCGATGGGCGCAAGGTGCGCAACACAATATTGGCTTGAGCCAGCCTTTCGCTTAGCTCAAAATACAACACGTCTTCAACAAATGGGGCCAATACAGCAATATCGCCTGCACGCGCCCCAGCGGCGACCAATGCACAAATTTGATCGCTCACATTGCGCACCATATTGCTCCAAAATTTGCCGGTGATGACGATCGGAGGATTTACAATTTCTGATTTGCGATTTACGATTGGGGATTGAGAATTGACGGCTGCTGTCTGCTTTCCGCTGTCCTCTGTATTCTCATTCATCGGCCCACGATAGCCAAATTGAAAAGCGAGGGTATTACCGAGCGCAATGTTACTAGACGAGGCGACATGCGTTTCATTTAGCTCAACGATTTGATCACAGCGGGCAGCCAAAGCCCGCGCTGTCACCCGATCTGCCCCCAAAAACAAACGATAACCGCCCGGATCATCTTCGGCGATAGAAGCGGTATCACACGTCTCAAGTAACATACGCACTAAATCGTGTGTTACCGGCGGGTTTTCTTCAATTTGATCAATAATGACATGTCGATATCGAGCGGTGACATAATCGCGATAGGTGGGCGTGTTGAGCAAATGTTGGGCATAGGTTTCGATCAACAGCGAAAAATCAAGCAAAACACGCTCGCGGCAAAATTGCCGAAAAGCTTGGGCAAGGTCTTGCGCCCGCTGAAAACTCACCCGCCGCTGTGGGTCGCCCGACCATGCTGAACCCAAGCGGGCGGCAATTTCATCTAAGCCAAAGCCACATTCTGCGGCCTTGTTCATGCTATCGAGAATCTGGCCGAGCAAGCGCGGGCGATAAAGCCGCAAATCATCAAAATCGGCGCTACGTGGCTCAAGCAATTGGTTTAAAAAATATTGCGCCAATTCGACATTGATAAATGTCGGCTCAATACCTTGGCCAAAACCAGCCCGCGCCGCCACCAGCGGAAAAAAAAGCGCTACGTGGCGCTGTGCCAAGCCATATAAAGTGGTAATTTCGGGTTGCCCACGTGATTTAAATGGGCCTTTGATTGACCGTAAAGCATTGCGAAAGGCATTGGCTTGGGCTTGCTGCGGAACCAGCACCAAGATGCGGTCTGGGCGGGTATGTCGTTCAATCAACTCGATCAGCCGCTGCGCCAAACGGGTGGTTTTGCCACTGCCGGGCGGACCAATCAAGTAGGTTTTCATATAAAAAGTAGATAGTGATAGTAGATAGCCTGTTCACTATCACTATCTACTATCACTATCTACTACTTATTGCTTACTTTGGTCACTTTAAACTTAATCACGCCCCCCGGGGCTTGCACATCGATGGTGTCATTGAGTTTATGCCCAATTAACGATTTGCCAAGCGGCGATTCATTGCTAATTTTGCCATGCGAAGGGTCTGCCTCGGCAGAGCCAACAATGATGTAATTCTCTTGTTCTTTTGTGCCTACTTCAGTAATCACGACCTTGCTACCCAAACGAATCTCGTTGGGTGGGGTTTTGTTATTGTGCTCAATCAATACCGCGTTGCTGAGGATATTTTCAATGGTAAGGATGCGCCCCTCGACGAAGGCTTGCTCATTCTTGGCATCTTCATATTCTGGGTTTTCCTCGATATCACCTTCGGTCATGGCCTCGTGCAAACGCAGCGCAACCTCGGCCCGCCTTACTGTCCGTAAGTGTTCAAGTTCGTTGCTTAATTTTTGTAACCCTTCTGGGGTAAGATATTCTTGCTCTATCATCGTAATGTATTGTCTCTGTGTAAAGGGCAAAGGAGCATTTTCATGCTCCCTGTATCCCCAAATCCCATTTTAAAACCCGCTCTCTTCCAGAAAGCGGGTTTAGGTATCGGCGCGCCTAAATATGTTTTGGGCGGTTTATTTTATAAAATTTGAGTCTGAGTATAGGTGAGTCTTATAAGCTTGTCAAGCACAATTTACCCCAAAAATGAATCAAATGCTTGCATCTTTGGTTGTATTTTTACAAAAACTCAAAAAAGAGCACGTTAGCCAAACCGACTACACTCACAAAGGCATAAAGACGCGGCATTCGCCAATCTCGCCCTTTTTTGATATGCCAAATGTGCTTTCTTTAAATTTACTTATTTGCCTAAAGGATACAATAGTTGTATTAGATATTCGCTAGAAGCCCTACCAAGGTTGCTCATAATTACACTGCTTATTCGGCAATAATATGATTACGGTGAAACACATTAATACCAGCGGAACCCGCACTTTTTTTGGAACCTTGACTGAAGGCGCACAGGTGCATGAAGCAATGGCACAAATCGCC